>DASXCH010000156.1:0-6603 GCA_036491275.1 Caulobacteraceae bacterium | reverse complement strand
CCGCAAGGCCCAGGCCCGCTCCTACGACGCCTTGCTCAAAGCCACCGCCGACCTTCTCGACACCTACGCACCCGATGAATGCCGCAACTTCCTCAAAAACTCAGGCTATGGAGTCGCCTAAACTCAACCCGCTCTAGTCCGGTTGAGGGGCGGGGACTTCCTCGGGACCATTGGGATCGGGCGTCATCCGCCGGCGGGTCGGAGACGGCGGCTGGTCCGGCTGGTCCGGCTGCGCGGCCTGCGGATAGCCTGGATAAGCCGGGGTCTGCCCGGGCGGATAGCCTCCCTGGCCGGGGACGACCCATCTGGGCCCTTCGGGGCCGAGTTTCGCCGGTCCCTCGCCCGGCGGCTCGGGCGCGTCCATGCCGTTGGGCGCCTCGGCGTCGGGCGTCGCCATACCGGCCAGCGCTGCCTGGTCGAGCGCCTCGCCCGGCGAGGGCGGCGGTGCAGAGCCGCTGGGGATCGGCTGGACCTGCAGCCGGGGCAGGGCCGCGGTCATGAAGTTGCGCCAGATTTCCGCCGGGGCCGAGCCGCCGGTGATCTTCCTCATCGGCGTGGCGTCATCGCGCCCGACCCACACCACGGCGGTGAAACCGCCAGTGAAGCCACAGAACCAGGCATCTTTGTAGTCGCTGGTCGTGCCGGTCTTGCCGGCCAGGTCATAGCCGCCGATCGCCGCCCGCGTTCCCGTTCCGCCGGCGATCACTTGGCGCAGCATCTGATCCATTTCCGAGAGGGCCGGCTGGCCGATCACGCCCTGGCGGTCGCTGGTTTCGGTCCCGTGTTGGTAGAGGATGCGGCCGGCGGCGGTGCGGATCCGCTCGACGCCGTAGGGGGCGACGCGAAAGCCGCCGTTGGAAAAGGCGTCGTAGGCCTCGACCATTTCCAGGGGTGAAACGTCCACCGCCCCCAGCGCCATCGACGGATTGGTCTGGATCGGCGAGGAAATGCCGAGCCGCTGGGCGGTCTCGGCCACACGCTGAGTGCTGACCTCGTTAGCCAGTCGCGCGGCCACGGTGTTGATCGACTGCGCCAGCGCTGTCTCCAGGGTGATCTGGCCGAGAAAGCGGCCGGTGTAGTTGCGCGGGGTCCAGCCGTTGATGGTGATGGGCTCGTCGACCACCTGTTCCTGCGGCGTGTGGCCAGCCTCCATGGCTGCCAGATAGACGAACGGCTTCCACGCCGAGCCGGCCTGGCGGCGAGCCTGGCTCACCCGGTCGAACTGGGTGACGGAATAGTCGGTGCCCCCGACGTAGGCCCGGATCCGGCCCTGGCCGTCGACGGCGATCATGGCGCCTTGGGCGACGCGTTCGGCGGCATGGGCGGCAACGCCGGCGCGGATCGCCTCGGCGGCGGCCGACTGGATCGGCAGGTCGAGCGTGGTCTCCACTACCAGGTCCTCGGTGGGTTGGCCAACCAGGGAGCGCACCTGGGAATCGAGCATGTCGACGAAGTACTGGCCGCGCTGATCCGACAGGGTGGCTGAGACGTGGACCGGTTGGGCGAAGGCCTGGTCGCGCTGTTCAGCCGTGATCGCCCCGGTCTGGACCATGGCGTCCAGCACCACCGTCGCGCGCTTGGCCGCGCGGTCGCTGTTGGCGGCTGGATTGTAGCGCGAGGGCCCCTTCATGGTCGCCGCCAGCAGGGCCGCTTCGCCCAGGGTCAGGTCCTTGGCCGGCTTGTTGAAATAGCGCTGGGAAGCGGCCTCGATGCCGTAGGCGCCGCCGCCGAAGTTCACCCGGTTCAGATAGAGGGCGAGGATCTGCTTCTTCGAGTAGTGCATCTCCAGCCACACCGCGAGGATCACTTCCTGGATCTTGCGGCGATAGGTCTGGGCGGTGGTCAGGAAGAGGTTGCGGGCCAGCTGCTGGGTGATGGTCGAGCCGCCGTGCAGCGTGCCGTGTGGATGGGCGAGGTTGTAAACCTCGGCGCGGAACATGCCCCACGGATTGAACCCGATGTGGTGATAGAACTGGCGGTCCTCGATCGCGACGAACGCGGCGGGCACATAGGCAGGCAGAGAATCGAGATCGGCGGGCGGCGAATATTCGCTGCCGCGCACGGCGATCACCGAGCCTGAGCGATCGAGATAGGTGATCGAGGGCTGCCGGTGGACCTCGTAGAGGTGCGAGGTGTCCGGCAGGTCGCGGGCGAAGACGATCAGGAAGCCGGCCAGGAAGATCAGGCACCAGACGCCCAGGACAACGCCCCAATAGAGCGCGCCGCCAAGCAGGGTCCGCCGTCGTCGGGGCGGCGGGCCGCCGCTGGCGGGATTGGCCATGATCGATCCTTGCGCGGCGCCCCGGCGGGTTCTAGCTCACGGCGCCATGCCGTTCCAGGGGTTGAGGAAGGCTTAAGCAGCCGCGGGCGGAGCGCCAAATGGCAGGCCCAAAAAGGGCTCCCGATCAGACGTCGCCCACCATCCACCTGCACACAACGAGAGCGCTGAGAACCGCGCACACAAGGCCAAGGAAGGAGGCTGGCCCAAACTTATCCAAAAGCCCAAAACGGAGTCCGGGAGGACAGATGCGGTCACGAACAGCCAGACCATACCCAGCGCGAGCGCGCCGAGTGCATGAGGCCGGCCGAAACGTCGCGATAATCTCACCCGGGCGCCATTGCCGACGAACTTCGCCACCGCCTCTGGTTGGGACCGCAACATCACCCGAATGCTCGCCACGTAGAGCCCGGGCCAATAGAGCCCGAACGCCCAAACCGCCAACACGATCAGAATGACCAAGACGTCAGAGAGCAAGCTCGGATGCATCTCCGGACGCCGCCGTCTTAGACGTCCACGGCCGCGTCCAGGGCGTTTGCCTGGATGAACTCCCGGCGGGGCTCGACGAGATCGCCCATCAGCCGGGTGAACATGTCATCGGCGTCGTCGGCATGGTCGACCTTCACCTGCAACAGGGTGCGTCCGTTGTGGTCGAGGGTCGTCTCCCACAGCTGGTCGGGGTTCATCTCGCCGAGGCCCTTGTAGCGCTGCACGGCGAGGCCCCGGCGACCGGATTCGAACACCGCCGCCACCAGGTCGAGAGGTCCGCGCACGGTGTGGCTGCGGTCGCGCCGGCGGAAGACGGCCGGCGCGGAGAAGGTCTCCGACAGCCGGGCGGCGCGCTCGCCCAGGCGCCGGGCGTCGGCCGAATGCAGGGCCTGGCCGTCCAGGACGATGTGCTCGGTCACGCCGCGCTTGACGCGGGTGAACTGATAGCCGCCGAGCGCCGGCTCGCCGGTCCAGGCGCCGTCGCCCTCCTCGGCGTAGAGGCCAAGCCGGCGGGCGGCTTCGGCGACGTCGTCGGAATTGCCCAAGAGGCCCGCCAGCGCCGCCTGTTCGACGGCGAAGGCCGGGGCGCGCGCGGCGAGGCGTTCGATATTGGCCTTGGCCTGGCGGCAGGTCTGGACAATGGCTGCGAGATCGGCGCCGGTCATCCGCTCGCCGGAGGCCAGGTCGAGCTGGGCCCCGTCCAGGCCCTCGTCGACCAGATAGGTCTCCATCTCGGTGTCGTCCTTGAGATAGCGGAAGGCCTTGCCCTTGCTGGCTTTGTAGAGGGGCGGCTGGGCGATGTAGAGATAGCCGCGCTCGATCACCTCCGGCATCTGCCGATAGAAGAAGGTCAGCAGCAGGGTGCGGATATGCGCGCCGTCGACGTCGGCGTCGGTCATCACCACGATGCGGTGATAGCGGATCTTGTCGATGTCGAAGCCTTCCCGGTCCTCCGAGTTGCGGCCGATGCCGGCGCCCAGCGCCGTCACCAGGTTGGTGATCTGCTCCGAACCCAGCATCTTTTCCTGGCGCACGCGTTCGACGTTGAGGATCTTGCCGCGCAGGGGCAGCACCGCCTGGTTCTCGCGGTTGCGGGCCTGCTTGGCCGAGCCGCCGGCGGAATCACCCTCGACCAGGAACAGCTCCGATTTGGCCGGGTCGCGCTCCTGGCAGTCGGCGAGCTTGCCGGGCAGGGAGGAGAACTCCAGGGCCGACTTGCGACGGGTGAGCTCGCGGGCCTTGCGCGCCGCCTCGCGGGCGGCCGCCGCCTCGGCGATCTTCTGGACGATCAGTTTGGCTTCGGTCGGATGTTCCTCGAACCATTCCGAAAGACCTTCGCCGACCAGGCCTTCGACGGCCGGGCGCACCTCCGAGGAGACCAGTTTGTCCTTGGTCTGGGACGAAAACTTGGGGTCGGGAAGTTTGACCGACATCACGCAGGTCAGGCCCTCGCGGGCGTCTTCGCCGCCCAGCGGGACCTTGTCGCGGCGCGCGGCCCCGGAGCTGTCGGCATAGCCGATGATCACCCGCGTGAGGGCGGCGCGGAAGGCCGAAAGGTGCGTGCCTCCATCCCGCTGCGGGATGTTGTTGGTGAAGCACAGCATGGTCTCGTGGTAGCCGTCGTTCCACCACAGGGCGAGGTCGATCTCGACCTTGTCGCGCCGTCCGTGGATGACGATCGGAGTCTTCAGCAGCGGCTGTTTGGCCTTGTCCAGGTGACGCACGAACGCCTCCACGCCGCCCTCGTAATGCAGTGTCTCCTCGAAGGGTTCGACGTCGCGCAAGTCCTTCAGCACGATGACCACGCCGGAGTTGAGGAAGGCGAGCTCCCTAAGGCGATGCTCCAGCGCGTGGCGGTCGAAATCGATGTGCGAGAAGGTGTTGAGCGAGGGCAGGAAGGTGACCTCGGTGCCGGAGAAGAACTCCCCGTCCGCACGCTTGTGGGCTACCCCGGTGATCGCCAGGGGCTTCACCGTATCGCCGCCCTCGAAGCGCATGCGGTGTTCCATTCCGCCGCGCCAGATGCGCAGCTCCAGCCAGTCTGAGAGGGCGTTGACCACCGAAACGCCGACGCCATGCAGTCCGCCGGACACCTTGTAGGAGTTCTGATCGAATTTCCCGCCGGCGTGTAGCTGGGTCATGATGACCTCGGCGGCGCTGACGCCTTCGCCCTCGTGGATGTCGGTGGGGATGCCGCGGCCGTCGTCGATCACGGTGCATGAGCCGTCGGCGTTTAGGGTTACCTCGACCCTCTGGGCATAGCCGGCCAGGGCCTCGTCGATGGCGTTGTCGACCACCTCATAGACCATGTGGTGCAGGCCGGAGCCGTCGTCGGTATCGCCGATGTACATGCCGGGACGCTTGCGCACCGCCTCCAGACCCTTGAGCACCTTGATGGAGTCGGCGCCGTAGTCCTCGGGGTCTTTCAGTGGGTCGTCGATCGGTTCGTCGGTCATCCGTCCTCGTCCAGGGGCGTCAGTTTCGAGTCGTCCACTCTCACCGCCAGGGCTCGGCCCTTCAGGGTTTCGAAAAGCGACTCGTCCGCGCCCGTCAGGAAAGCCTGCAGCGCAAGGGCCTCGATTTCATCGAACAACGCCGCGCGTCTCCCGGCGTCCAGGTGCGCCGCTGCCTCATCCAGCAATAATATAGGATTCGGCGCCGAAATGGCACGTGAAAGGCGCGCCGCCTGGGCGAGAATTAGATTGAGGATCAAAGCCTTCTGCTCGCCGGTCGAAGAGAGGGCCGCGGGCCGCCCGCTCGCGCGGCTGGCGACCTCGAGATCGGCGCGGTGCGGGCCGGTGAGCGCCCGCCCCGCGGCGCCGTCGCGGGCGCGGCCGGCGGCCAGGGCCTGGGCCAGACGCGCTTCGATCTCGGCCTCGCTCGCGCCTTCGGCCGCCATCGCCGACCACTGGCAGGAAAGCGAGACATCGGCAGCCGGAAAGGGGCCCTCGCCGCGGGCGTCGATCTCGGCGGCGATGTCCCGCACCGCGCCCGCCCGAGCGACGGCGATGCGGGTGCCGGACGCGGCCGCCTGGGCTTCCAACGCGTCCAGCCACGCAGGGTCGGCGCGGCCTTCGGCCAACAGGCGGGAGCGTTCGCGCAGGGCATGCTCATAGGCGGCGGCCTCACTCCCATGGCCGGGCGCGGCCGACAACACCAGCCGATCGAGAAAGCGTCGCCGGTCGCCGGCCGGTCCGCTGAACAGACGGTCGTGCGCCGGCGTCAGCCAGATCGGCCGCACATGGTCGGCGAAGGCCGAGACCTGGGCCGGCTCGCCGGCCACCCGCGCCACGCGGCGAACACCCGTCTCGCTCGCCACGCCGGTGCCCAGATGGATGGATTGATCGCCGACCTCCGCGTCGAGCGCGACAGCCCATGGCTTCGGCTCGGCGTCGGCCCGCTCCCGGCGGCCGAGCTCGCCGGCGCCGGCGCCGCGAAGCCCGCGGCCGGGGGAAAACAGGCTGATCGCTTCCAGAAGGTTGGTCTTGCCCGCGCCGTTGGGCCCAAACAGGAAGGCCGAGCGGCCGCCGGTCTCGAGGCTCTCCTGGCGGTAGGAGCGGAAGTCGGTGAGCGTCAGTCGGGTGAGGCGCGCACGCATCATCACCTCACGCGAAGGCTGAAGGTGAACAAATCCGTCATCCCGCACGGAGCGCCCCCGGGTCCGGCCACAGGCCGGCCCGAGGATAAACTCCGCGCGGAGATGCGGGACCCATATGTGGACGGCCCCCGCTTGCAAGATGTTTTGGGCGGTTCGAGCGGATCGCTTGCGTCCATATGTACGGTCTGACGGCCGGATGCGGCCGCCGCCAAGATGGTTTTCGCAGGGCGGGTTCCTA
>DASXCH010000155.1:0-4471 GCA_036491275.1 Caulobacteraceae bacterium | reverse complement strand
CCTCCTTTGTTGGAGAATCCGGTCCGCGGGCTGGGGTTCCGCACCCGCTAAGCTAAACCGACCACGTCGTCGTAACGCCGGATGAGATCTGGGATGCTTTTGAACACCCACCGACAACCGGCGGCGACTAACTCAATGTCGCTGAAAACCGGGTTCGAAAGCCCTATGGCAATGACCCCGGCTCCTCTTGCCGCCTCGGCGTCCCACGGTGTGTCTCCAATGAAGACGCAGCGCGCTGCGGCGGCCGGAGCAATGGCTTTGAGGGCCACCTTCACGATGTCGGGCGACGGTTTGGAGCGATTGACGTCCTGCGAAGTGGCCACGGCGTCGACCAACCCCGTGATGTCGGCGATCGCCTCGGCCTGCTCAACATCCTCCGGCTTGCCTGAAGAGCCGAGCACGCGCTTCACCCCCGTCGTCCCGCAACCGTTCGAAGAGCTCGCGCACGCCGGGAAAGAGTTGGACGCTCGCCAGGTGGCGAGCCTTGAAAAGCTCGCCCTGGCGCGAGTCGATCGCCTCCCCGGCGCGCGCAACCTGGTCCGGTTTCAAAAGCGCCGGCAGCAGCTGGTCTGCGCCTTTGCCGATCTGCCGACGCACCGCAGCCAGCTCCACTTCGAAGCCGAACTCCTTGAAAGCTGCCTCCCACGCTTGCGCATGACCCTCGACGCTGTCGATCAGAGTACCGTCGATGTCGAAGATTGCGGCCTCGATCATGCGCCGGACTACTTGGCGACGTGTTCTGGCTTGCCCTTGCGTTTGGTGTGGGCGAACTCCTCGAGTTGCTTCTCGCTCATGTGCTCCATTTGCTTGGAGGCTCCCTTGAGCTTGCTTTTCGGCGTCTCGCCGCGCTTGGCGGACAGGGCAGCGCCGGCGGCTTTTTGTTGGGCGGCGGACTTGGCGGGCATGGCGATCTCCTCTGCTGAGGGATCAACGCACGCGCCGGCCGCCGGTTCGCCGCGCCCTTAGGGCTCAATCATGTCCCGGATTTTCGCGCCTAGCGCCGTCATCGCGAACGGATTGGTGATCCCCTCCATCCCGGCCACAAGGTGGCCGTTGCCGACCACGGCGTTCTCGGCGTAGCCGGTGATGAATAGCACTCAAGCTCGGGCCGGGTGCGCCGCGCCATCAGCGATCTGGCGGCCGTTGAGGCCGCCCGCCCCGTCGACGTTAGTGACTAGAAGGTCGATCCGGCCATCGGACTCCAGGGTCTTCAAAGCCCTGCGCCATCGGCCGCTTCAAACCTCGGACGCTATCCGTGATGGGCCGCCAACCGCTCGGCCGCTGACAGGTGTTTGCGCAGGACGGGCAGGCTCTTGCGGGCGAGCGCGGCTGCCGCGCCGTGACCTTGTGTCGCTTCGGCCTCGAAATCAGCGATGTCGTGCCGATGGTCGTTGACCATGTATTTGGCGAACTCGCGGTCGAACGATGGTCCCGAAAGCAGCGCGAGCTTCGCGCGCTCAACATCCGCTTCGGCCATCGCCCCGCTGGGCGGAGAGACGCCCAGGTCGTGAGCAACGGTGATGGCCTGATCACGCGCTTTCGTGTGATCGGCGACCAGCATGGCGCCGAACGCCCGCATATCCGGGGTCGCCCCGCGCTGCTGAGCGACGCCTCCCAGCATGATTTCTGAATTGTCGCCCTTGATGGCCTTGGTGATGAAATCACGATCGTTGCCTGCGCCCGCGGCCAGGGCGGCCTCGGACACCACGACGGAAGCAACGCAGACGACAACGAGTTGAATTAGCTTCATCGGTCTTTTCCGAAAAGGATGCACGAAACTCCCTAAACCCCACCCGAAACCAACGGTTCCAGCGGTCGGGCTTTGCGGGATGTTTGGGTCCACGCCAGACTGGATGGCTGAGCCAGCCGCCCGATCGGCCGAACTCTCGCCGGAGCGGTGACGCTATGCAGACGCCAAGCCCGCCGAGCCCCTCCGCCGAATCCTGTTCGCCGGCAGGTGCGAGACCGTGGCGATGCGGATTCCGACTCGGACGGCGGGCGCGAGCGGCAATCTTGGATCGAAGTACAAATCTCAACCGATCTAGACATGGGTTGTCTGGAAGATATCGGCGATAGCGGACGTCGCGGGCAATGCCGGAGGTCGGGTGAAAGCACCCGGCGAAGCTGGTCGCCGAGACGCCGGCCAGGCCAGCGCCAGAACTGCAACGGGCCGGCCGCTCAAGTGTTCAGGAGCTAATTCGGACGGGAAAAGAGATGCAGAGACCTATCAGCCCGCCGCCGGTCACCGGCGGCGCCAGGGGAGAGCTTCCGGCTTATCTCTCCAACGGCGTCATAGGCCTGAGGGTCCGCGATAATCCGCTTGTCGCGGGCATGGCGCTGGTCAGCGGCCTGACAGGGCGCCACCCGGTCGAGGGCATTGAGGCCCTCGCGCCCGCCCCGTACCCGCTGGCGATCGAAATCGCGCTCAACGGCGTCACGAGCATGGATGCAATCCACGCCCTGCGGCCGGTGGAACAGGCCTATGACTTCGAGACGGCCGAACTGACGACGCGGCTCGTTTTCGAGCCCGCCGACATCCGGGCGGAGCTCAAGATCATCACATTCTGCTCGCGCCGACGTCCAAATGTCGTCTGTCAGGAAGTGACGATCCAACTTTCCGGACCGGCAAAGCTGTCTGTGGCCGGGCTGGTGGATTGTCGCGGCATCGATGGCCAGGCTTTGTCCCACGAACGAAAGAACCGAGGCTCGGGTCAGGTTGACAGCGACGGATGGCTGCTTTGGCAGACGAACGGCGGCTTGTCCTTGTGCGGCATCGCCTTCGCCACCGAGGTCTTTGGCCTGAAGACCGAGCCCGAGCGCCCGCCGATGCAGCGCGGGACATTGTCGACCCGACACATCATCGAGGCCAGTTCCGAACGAGCCTATCGGTTTCGCCAGATCGCGACGGTCGTGCCTAGCGCGATGCACGCCCAGCCGGATCAGGAAGCGGCGCGGCAGATCGGTCGGGCAGTTCGCCTGGGCTTCGACAAACTGCGCGAAGAAAACCGCGCTCAGTGGCGCGATCTGTGGCGTAGCCGAATCGTTGTCGAGGGCGCGTCCGAACGCGAGCAGGCGCTGATCGATGCCACCTTCTTCTATGCCATGAGCTCGGCGCACGCGTCGTCACCCGCCTCGACGTCGATCTTCGGCCTCTCCACCTGGGGCGACTACCATTACTACTACGGCCACGTGATGTGGGACCTGGAGGCCTTTATCGTCGGCCCCTATGCCCTGTTGCAGCCGGCCGCCGCCGAATCGCTGCTCGACTACCGAGCCCGCAGCTTGGAGGGAGCGCGCCGCAACGCCCTGATCCGCGGCTTGCGGGGCGCTCAATTCCCCTGGGAGAGCGGCGCCGGCTCGGGCGAAGAAGCCGCGCCGCTGCCGGGAACCGCGGCGTGGGACGAGGATCACGTCAGCACCGACGTCGCTCACGCTTTCGCGTTGTTCAGCGCCATTACGGGCAAGGAGGCGTTCATGAAGCGGTGCGCCTGGCCGGTCCTCGAGGGCGTCGCCGAATGGATCGCCAGCCGTACCACGCCGACCGATCGGGGCAATGAGCTGAAAGCCTCAATGGGGGCGGCGGAGGTCGAGGAGCCGGTCGACAATCCCGCTTTGGGGCTCGCCGGCGCCCAGGCGGTCCTCGACGACGCCATTGAAATGGCGAGCCGACTTGGGTGCGAGGTCCCAGACGAATGGCGCCGGATCCGCGACCATCTCGCGTTCCCAATCGAGAACGGCCTGCTTCTCCCGCATGAGGGCTGGCGGCCGGATGAGGCAAAAGGAGCCACACCCGACGCGCTGACGGCCTTCTTCCCGCTATGGCGTGGTTTCGGCGCCGAGGTTCAGGAAAAGACCATCCGCCGCTTCCTCGACATGGCCGACCAGTACATCGGCTCGCCGATGCTCGCGGCGCTCTACGGCGTGTGGGCGGCGTGGATCGCCGACCGCGCCCAGTCGGCTCGACTGGTCGAAGAGGGCTATTTCAAGTACTTCGCCGGCCGTTTCGACCAGGTGCTCGAATCGCGACCGGACAAGTTCCCTGACGCGCCCCCTGCAGGTCCGTTCGTCGCCAATATGGGTGGCTTCCTGACCGCCTTGTTGATGGGGTTTCCAGGTATCCGGCCGACATTAGCCGATCCGCAGACATGGCCATGTCGACCTGTGATGTTGCCGCAGGGGTGGGAAGCGATCCGCGTCGACCGCATCTGGGTGCGGGGCCAAGCTTATCGCCTGGAAGCTCGCCATGGCGCCGAGCGGGCGATGCTTAGGCTTCTGTGAACCGGCCACAGCAGCCGATCGCCGAGCCGGCTTGGCGGTGGGCGCCTCAAGAGCGCCGAGCCCAGGTCGTAGCGGCTACGGCCACATTCAGTCACCGCCGCGGCCGGGATCATCAGGTGTCCTGCCGCCAACCGCTCCGCTCGCAGGTGGAGTACCGTCCTGACCGTGTGGTTTTCGGCGGTCCGGCTTTGGG
>DASXCH010000154.1:0-8410 GCA_036491275.1 Caulobacteraceae bacterium | reverse complement strand
ACCATCGAGACCATCACTAAAGTCGGCTATCGCCTCGCGTTCACCACGGCGGACCAGACCCGCATCGGCGCCATCGTCCATCCAGGCGCCCGTCCGCCCCTGGCCCTGCCCGACAAGCCCTCGATCGCGGTCTTGCCATTTGAGAATCTCAGCGGCGATCCGGACCAGGAATATCTCGCCGACGCCATCAGCGAGGATATCGTCACCGCCCTCAGTCGCTGGCGCTGGTTCTTCGTCATCGCCCGCCATTCAAGCTTCACCTTCAAGAACCGGGACGTGGAACCGGCCCGCATCGGCGAGGAACTTGGTGTGCGCTATCTGATCACCGGTAGCGTCCGCGCCCACGGCGAACGAGTCCGCGTCGCAGTGCAGCTTGCCCACGCAGCCTCTGGCTCGAACCTGTGGGCCGAAAAATTCGACCGCCCCCTGACGGACGTCTTCGCTCTGCAGGATGAGGTCGCCGAACAGGTGGCCGCCGCCATCGAACCGGCGGTGCTGGAAGGCGAGGCCTTGCGCGTCGGGGCCAAGCCGTCTCCGGCCTTGAGCGCACTCGATTGCTTCTATCGCGGCATGAGCTGGTCCAACCGGCTGACGCCCGAGGGCGATGCGGTGGCCATTGATCTGTTCCGCGCGGCCGTTCGCCTGGATCCCGACTTCGCCCTTGGCCACGCCGGGTTGGCGCGGGCGCTCTACGCCCAGGTCCTCTACGGCAGTCCGGCATCGCGCGAGGTGATCCTGCGCAAATCGCTGTCCGCCGCCCGAGCGGCCGTCCGACTGGACCCTCGCGAGGCCACGGGCCACTTCGCCGCCGCCGGCGCCGAGCTCTACCTCGCCAACCACGCAGCCGCCGAGCGCGACGCGCGGCTGGCAGTCATCCTCAATCCAAACTTTGCTTCCGCCCATTATCGCCTCGGCCACGTGCTGCTGTTCAGCGGTCAGCCAAAGGAGGCGACGACGCCGCTCATGATGGCGCTAAGGCTAAGCCCGTTCGATCCGCAGCTGCGGCCGATGACTGACATGCTCGGACTGGCCCACTTTCAGGCCTGCGATTACGCCGCCGCTCTCGAGCACGCCCGCCGGGCCAGCCAGTTCGGCGGCGGCGCCGCCTCCGCAGTCCAGGTGGCGGCGCTCAGCAAGCTCGGCCGCATCGACGAGGCGATCGAGGCGCTGGGTCGCGTCGACCGGGCCAAGACCTCGCGCCAGCGGCCGCTGCCGGCGCCCTGGGCCGATCCGGCTGCTCTCGAGCACCTTCGCGAGGCCTATCGAGCGGCCCGGCACGCCCGCGGCGACAAGCTTTAGGGCTCTCCACGCCAGCGTTTTCCGCTGTTTCATCAGGTGATCGGCAATTTATCGGCAAAGCATCGGTTCGCCGTCCTGTCGGCGGCCGCCGATCCGGGGTTTTCTCATCCTCAGGTTTTCACGGCCCCCCAAGAGGAGACCCCGATGCAAAAGACTGTTCTGTCCGCCCTCGCCGGTTTCATCGCCATGGTCATCAGCGCCACCGCCTATGCGGTGCATGTCGACCTCGGACCGGCTTCGGTCTCCGGCGTCCACGCGCCGGCCCATTCCCAGAGGGCCCTATGAGCGGAAAGGCATTCCTCAACGCTCTGACCGCGCTTGCCGCACTCGGATTCGTGGTTCTGGCTGTTGCCGCCACAGCGCCTGCCACGGGTCCGGTCGCCTGGTCGACGGCTTCTTCGGAAGCCCCGCACCAGGGTTAGGCGCAGCCTAAGGGTGCTTCCGCCCCGTCCGATGGAAAGCACCCCTGCGCCGGCCTTCCGCCGCGATCCCGTCAGCCCCGGGGTCGCGGCGGCTTGCCGTTTGGCGTCTAGTTAGCGATCGCCGCCCGCTTTGCTACGCGCGCCGCCCGGAGCCAGCGCGGCGTCCAGAAAGCCAGGATAGACAGCGCCAGCCCAAAGAGGCCAGGGCCGAGGCCCGCGACGAAGGCGTCGCGCGAGAGATTGGGCGCCAGGACCGGTAGCCATCGCTCATCGTCGAGGGATTCGGAGCATTCCAGGGTCAGGAGTTGCAGCCTGTGTGCTTCGTAGGCGTGGGTCTCATAGACCTGGCCCGCGCAGGCCTCGTAGCGGGCGTGCATCTGGCTGTGGGCCCGATCCACCTCCCGCTCATAGGTCTGATAGCCACTATAGCCTCCCCAAGCCACGCAGACGATGGCCGCGAGATTCAGCCACAAGTCGAGCTTGAGCATGGGCGCAACTTATCAGGTCTGCCGATTCCCGTCAGTCTCGTCCGGGCGCCGTGCGCCAGGATCGAGCGTCGTCCTGGGCGCAGTGAGATCGAGCTCCATCCAGATGTCCACCCGGGCATAGGGGCTAGCGGTGCGCCGCTCCGGCGGTGCGTCGCTGAAACCGAAAAGGCGATAGAGCGTCAGCGCTGGCGCAAGCAGGGTGTTGGACTCCAGATAGATCCGGGGCGCGCCGGCGGTCCTGGCGGTGTCGATGGCTGCGGCCAGCAAGGCCTTGGCGAAGCCCCGTCCCTGCGCCGCATCGGCCACCGCCATCCTGGCCAGCTCGAAGCCGCCGTCGGACATGGCGATCAATGCGCAGCAGCCCACGGCAGCGCCGTCCTCGACAGCGAACAGAACCTGGCCGCCGGCGGCAATGACTTTCCCTGCCGGGTCCTCAAGGATCTCGGCGCCCTTGGGCTCCAGGGTAAAATGCCGGCGGATCCAGGCTTCGTTCAGGGCCTTGAACGCCGGCGCAAAGCTTGGCTCAAAAGGCACGATCCGCATGCGCCCCATGATAAGGCTGGTTTCGCCATGGCCAACGCCGTCTACGCCGCCCTTCCCACCACCATCTTCACGGTGATGAGCGGCCTCGCCCGCGAGCATGACGCGATTAACCTCGGACAGGGCTTCCCTGACGAGCCGGGACCAGAGGCGATCCGCGCCAAGGCGGCCGAGGCCGTGCTCCACGGCGACAACCAATATCCGCCGTCGGCCGGCGTGCCGGCCCTGCGCGAAGCCGTGGCGCGGCACTATGCACGCCGCCAGGGCCTCGACCTTGACTGGAAGAGCGAGGTCACGATCACCTCCGGGGCGACTGAGGCTCTGGCCTGCGCCTTTCTTGGTCTCATCGAGGCTGGTGACGAGGTGGTGCTGTTCGCCCCGGTGTACGACGCTTATGCCCCCATGGTCCGCCGCGCCGGCGGCGTGCCGCGCGTAGTGCGGCTGGAACCGCCCGCCTGGCGCTTCGACCGCGCCGCCCTGGAGACGGCCTTCAGTCCGCGCACCCGCCTCGTCGTCCTCAATAATCCGCTCAATCCCACAGCCACCGTCGCGCCGGAGGAGGATCTCGCCCTCCTGGCCGAGTTCTGCGTCCGGCATAATGTGATCGCCGTCTGCGACGAGGTTTGGGAGGAGATCGTCTTTTCCCCCGCCCGCCACCGGCCCCTGATGGCTTTCCCGGGAATGCGCGAGCGCTGCGTGAAGATCGGCTCGGCGGGGAAGATGTTCGCGCTGACCGGCTGGAAGGTCGGCTTCCTGATGGCTGCGGCGCCGCTGACCGCGGTCCTGGCCAAGGCCCATCAGTTCCTCACCTTCACCACGCCGCCCAACCTGCAGGTCGCCGTCGCCTGGGGCCTGGAAAATTCGAGAGAGTGGTTGGCGGCGATGCCGGTCGAATTGGCCGCCGGGCGCGATCTGCTGGCCGAGGCCCTCACGCGGGAGGGTTTCGAGCCCTTGCCATCGGAGGGCACCTATTTTCTCAACGTCGATCTCGCAGCCTCCGGCGTCGCCGAGGACGACATGGCTTTCGCCTTGCGCGCGGTGAGGGAAGCGGGTGTGGCGGCTATCCCGAACTCGGCCTTCTACGAAACCGATCCGGTCACGACCACCCTCCGCCTGTGTTTCGCCAAGCGCGGCCAGACTCTGGCTGAGGGCGCCCGGCGCCTCGCCAAGGCGCGGGATCTGAGTTTGAAAGGTTCCTGCTAACTCGCCACCAGAAAGACGATAGGCAACTCAATCACCCCTCGTGTGATGGCGTTATCGAGATCTTCCGGCTCGTGCCACATGGTTGCGGCGAACAGCAGGTAAGCGGCAACTGCCAGCGCGTTGAACGCCAGCCACCACTTCTCCCGGCCTAGAGCAATCGCCATGCCGCTCCTCGGATTTGAATGCCGGAAATACAGCTTCCCTTTCGGCCGACGCTTATTGTTTGCGCCCGTCCTGCGCCTGCGGCGGCAAGTCCGCCGACCCTGACTTGGCGAGCGTGATTTGTTCGCCGTCGACCTTCCAGGTCTGGCCAGTCGCAACCATACTCACGAAATACGGTCTCTTCATCGACAGGGAGAGGTAGACCTGAATCTCGTTCGGCGACTCGTCCAACACGTCGGTGGCCACCGCCGCCACAACATTGGCCGGCATACTCATCGTCATGCAGGTCTTCGAGAAGGCCCGCAGCTTGGTCACTTTACCCATCACGTCCACACTGAACTCATACTGGCCGCCAAGCGGAAAGACGCTTTCTTCGGTCTGGGCTGATAGCAGATAAACATCGATCGGCCCGTCCGGAGCGTCGGGAGGAATCACCACGGTATTGTACGGCCCAGGGGTGCAGGGTTTGGGGATGCCCGATGGCGAGATCGAGCGGGCAGCTATCATACGCTGCTCCACCGAATTGAGCTTGCGATCATCGCCTTGTGCGAAAAGGTGGGTCGACACTACGCGAGTGCCATCGACGTCTGCCGCGAACACGGCGGTCGGAACTCCGCCCTCGACTGTGTAATAGACAACGTGATCGCGGCCCTGTTTGCGCTCGACGATCCATCCATTGACGCCCAGAGCGGCTGGGTTGGGCGCAACCTTGAGCAACGCGTCGGTGGAAACCCAGCCCGCCTGATCAAACTCATAGATCAGGGCACCCCGCTCAGAGGCGTGCCTAAGGGCTTCGGCCTGAGGTTCGTTCCCTACCACGGCGGCCATCTGGAGCGCGGCCACGAACGACATCAGCATGCCATGGCTCCCGATGCTCTACCGCGCGCTTCAACTCGTGCTGCCGCCGTCGACGACGATGGTCTGGCCGGTCATCCACGCCCCAGCGCGGGAGGCGAGGAAAACCGCCGCGCCGGCGATGTCGTCCGGCTCGCCCAGACGCCGGAGGGGCGTGCCGACAGACGAGCGCCGTTCCGCTTCAGGTGTGTCCCATAGGGCCCTGGCGAAATCGGTCTTCACGAGTCCGGGCGCGATACAGTTGACCCGAATGTTCGACGGCGAAAGCTCCTGCGCCAGGTTGCGCGCCAGCTGCATGTCGGCCGCTTTGGAGATGCAGTAGGCGCCCAGCACGCCGCTGCCTCGCAGTCCGCCAACTGAGGATATGATGATGATTGCGCCGTCCTTGCGCTCGGCCATCCCCGGAGCGACCAGCTGGATGAGCCAATGATTGGAGACGATGTTGTTGCCGAGGATCTTGTTGAACGCCTCGTCTGAGAGGCCGCTCATCGGCCCGTAGTAGGGGTTGGAGGCGGCGTTGCAGACCAGGATGTCGATTTGTCCGAAAACGCGTCGCGCCTCCTCGACGAGATGCTCGAGATCATCTTTTGAGGAGATGTTGGCCGGGACGGCGATGGCGGCGTCGGGATGATCGGCGTTGATCGCTGCAGCCACGACCTCGCAGGCTGGCGCTTTGCGCGACGAAATGACAACCTTTGCGCCGTGCTCGGCCAGGCGTTCGGCGATGGCCTTGCCGATTCCCTTCGTGGCGCCGGTGACGACAGCGACCTTGCCGGTCAGGTCGAACAGGTTCATGCGCCGGGGCTCCTTCTCGTTGGCGAACGAGCGTTTGAATCACCCGTCACCTAAGGGGCCCGGCGGCGACCGGTCAAGCGGTGAGGGGTGAGGCCTTGCCTGGCTTGTGGGTCCTCGCCGTCTTCTTGCCCGGCTTCACGACGGGCGGTTCGGCGAGCATGGTCGCGGCCGGACGGTACGAGCCCATCGAATAGCCTTTCAGCGCGTCGTCCTTCTCCACAAAGAGGTGACGCATGTGCGGAGGAATCCGCGGCGGGGGCGGCTCGACTGGCGTCGGCATCTCGCCATTGGCGTCACCAAAGACAGGACGAAGACCGACCTCTTCATCATCGTGCGCGCGGGCGTGGAAGCCGAGCGCGCCTAGGGTGCGGGCAAAGGGTTTGGTAAACATCTCAATTCCTTCCGAATGGGCGATACGGCCGCCGGGCGGCTCTGAGCCGCGGGGGGCGCGCGCGGAACTACGCGGTACGGAACTCTAGGCGCGATGGAACTCGGGTGCCTCGCCATGCATCACCGGCGTTTCTGAAGCGATCCGGCGCAGGGCCTCGAAGGCGTCAGCGGGGCTGTCGAGATCGAGGTCGCCCAGGTCGATCTTCATCGACTGCAGGGACGCGGCAAGAGAATGGGTTATGTGGGCCGCCTTTGAGTCGGCGGGATAGCCAAGGACGCTAATGGTCCTGGACCAAGCTTTGGAAAACATCATGGATCCTTACGTTCAAACGACGGCGGCGTCCGTCGAATATGGTTAACGTATCCGCCCGTTCGCGAAAAATGGCCAGGGTTGTTGGCGGATGTTTTGCCGATCTTTTGCCGATGACTCGCCGATGTGGCGACACGTCTCACCCCCACCGGCTTGACTTGGAGGTCCCGAGCACCGCTAACCTCACGGCGAAGCTCGCCTTTTTCGAATGACAGGCGAGGATCCATTAGAGCCTTCAAGAGGGGGACAATCATGCCGGCTATGCAGACCACGCTTCACGGGCTGAACGCCTCGTTCGGTCCGGCCAACGTCGCCAACACCGCTGGGCAACAGCCGCAGTTCGCGCACGGAGCGCCCTATCAGCAGACCCTTGCCAACATGGGCTCGTCCGATCCGGTGTTGAACCGGGCACTTCGCGAATACCTCAAGAAGATGCCCGGCGGCATTTCAGAGACATTGCGGTCGGCGATCCACTTTGCCCTGGGCACCACACCGCCGACCAATGTCACCTTCGCTTGGGCGCCGTCCTATGACTGGGAAATCACCGTCTGGCAGGCGCCGGACACGGCCCAGACGAAGGGCGGCATCACCATTCTGATCAAGAGCCGCTATCCCGACGACGCCCACCCGCTGGGTGGGTAAGATTCACATCAGACGCCGCGTTCGAAGGCTTCCCGCCCGAGGCGGAAGCCCTCGCGGATGTGCTCGCGGAGGGCAAGGTCGGCATAGGGCGCGGCCAAGGGCCTGACACTGGCCGCGCCGGCGACGGCGCCGACGCGCCTGAGTTCGGCCGAGGCTTCCTCGAACCTCCCGAGCCTGGCCAGGGCCGCGATCAGCACCGCCGAGAGGGCCCCGCCGCCGGCGCGGCCGGCGCTGCGGGCGACCTCCGCGGCCACCTCGTAGGCCCGGGCCTGGTAGTGGCCGAGCGCCAAGGTCTCCAGCATCAGCCAGAGCTGTGGGTCGCAGGGGCTGAGCGAAAGGGCGCGCTCGATCGGGGCGATGGCGTCAGGCGCCTGGCCGGAGAAGATCAGCACTTGGCCCAGGCGATAGTGGGCGTAGGCGAAGTTTGGATTGAGGCTGAGCGCCAGCCGCGCCTCGTCGAGAGCTGCGGCATGGTGAGAGAGATAGAGCTCCGCCCCCGCCGCCGCGAAATGGGCGGTGGCCTCTCTCGGGTCGAGGCGGATGGCGGTGCGGGCCGAAGCCAGGGCCCCATCGAGGTCGGCACCGGACGTCTCGGTCCGCCGCTGCAGGACGCGGCCGTAGAGCGAGCGCGAAATGCCCACGTGGCCGAGCGCCAGGGCCGGATCCAGGCGCACCGCCTCGCGGAACAGGGCCAGGGCTTCGTCGTCGACCGAACTTTGGTTGAACTTGCCCATGCCGCGGTAAAAGCAGTCGACGGCGCTGAAATCCTCCAGGCTCTTGCGCTCGATGCGCACCGCCTCGCCCTGCAGCATGGCCGGCTCTATGGCTGCCGCCACCTGCTGCGTCACCTCGTCCTGCAGGACAAAGACATCGACCAGCTCACGGTCGAAGCGGTCGGCCCATAGGTTGGCGCCGGCGGCGGCGTCGATCAGCTGAACGGTCACCCGCACCCTCGGGCCCGAGGTGCGCACTCCGCCTGTGAGCAGGTAGCGCACACCAAGTTCCTCGCCGATGCGGGCCGGTTCCACGTCCCGGTTCTTGAAGGTGAAGCTTGAATGGCGGGCGATGACGAAAAACCAGCGCCAGCGGCTGAGGGCGGTGACGATATCCTCGCTGATGGCGTCGGCGAGATATTCCTGGTCCGGATCGCCGCTGAGATTCTTAAATGGCAAGACCGCGATCGAGGGCTTGTCGGGCAGGGCCAGGGGCGGACGGGCGCCTGGATGGACGATGGCGCCGATGCGGGTCTGGTCCGCCGTGGTGAACGCGAGGCGATAGCCGACTTTAGTGATGGTCTCGATGGT
>DASXCH010000153.1:0-2118 GCA_036491275.1 Caulobacteraceae bacterium | reverse complement strand
CGACCGGATCGAGTTCGAGATCTCCACCAATCCCGGCGCGCCGTTCGGCGGGCTGGGCGCCATCGCCTCGGGCGGCGAGTTGGCCCGCTTCGCCCTGGCGCTTAAGGCGTCGCTGGCCGGGCGCGGGGAGCAGATCCAGCCGCTGATGATCTTCGACGAGGTCGATCAGGGCGTCGGCGGCGCCGTGGCCGACGCGGTCGGCTTGCGGCTGAAACGGCTGGCCTCGGAGGCCCAGGTCCTGGTCGTCACCCATTCGCCCCAGGTCGCCGCCCGCGCCGACGCCCACTGGCGCATCTCCAAGCTCGGCGACGGCGACAAGCTCCGCTCCGGCGTCGAAGCTCTGCCTCCTCACGAGCGCGAAGAAGAGATCGCCCGCATGCTTTCCGGCGCCGCCATTACCGACGCGGCGCGGGCGGCGGCGAGAGCGCTGATCAAGGGTTAGGCGCCAAGCTTCGTGTTTCTATTCCGCTCATCCCCGCGGATGAGCCTGTGAAGGATTCCTGTTTTGAGCGGGATGTGATTCTCTTCCGTGTGTTTGGGAGGGACGGATGGCGGGTGCTCGCTACATAGAGGCGGATCGTTCGCAGCTTTCGTGGGACCTGGTTGATCTGGAGGCGTGGGTGGCGCCGGATCATCGGGCGAGGCTGGTCTGGGCCTTTGCCGAGCGGTTGGACCTTGCTCCTTTCTATGAGGCGATCGGGTCTCGGGACGGCGGTGCGGGTCGTCCCGCGGCTGATCCGCGGGTTCTGCTGGCGCTTTGGCTTTATGCGACGCTGGAGGGGGTTGGCTCGGCGCGAGAGTTGGACCGGCTGGTGCGCCAGGACCTGGCTTATCGGTGGCTGGCGGGCGGGGTCTCGGTGAACTACCACGGCCTGTCGGATTTTCGGGTGGGTTGGTCGGATGAGTTGGACCGGCTGCTGGTGGAGAGCGTGACGGCCTTGATGGTCGAGGGCCTGGTGACGCTGGACGAGCTTGCGGTGGACGGGACGAAGGTGCGGGCGTCCGCCTCGAAGTCTTCTTTCACGCGCGGCGGCCGGCTGGAGCGTATCGAGAGGCAGGCGTCGGAGCGCGTGGAGCGGCTGAAGACGGAGCTGGCCGACGATCCGGCGGCGAACACCCGACGGCGTCAGGCGGCGCAAGGTCGTGCGGCCCAGGAGGCGCGGGCCAAGGTGGACAAGGCCAGGGCGGCGCTGGATCGGTTGCGCGAAGAGAAGAAGAAGCGTGAGAAGACCCACCCCGAGGCCGAGAAGGCCAAGGGCGAGCCTTCGGTGTCGTTGACCGATCCACAGGCGCGTCAGATGCGCTTCGCCGACGGGGCGACGCGGCCCGGCTATAATCTTCAGACCGTGGCCATCCCCAAGGCGGGGCTGGTGGTGACGGTGCTGGCTACCGATCGTCGCAACGACCAGGGCATGGCCCGGCCGATGGTGGACGAGGTGGCCCGCCGCTACGGCTCAGCGCCTTCGCGGCTGCTGGCGGATACAGGCTACGCCTCGCGGGACGATGTCGAGAGCCTGGCGCAATATCCGGGTGGCCCGGTGCAACTCTATATGCCACCGGCCAGCGAGACGGCCGACGAAGACCTGACGCCAGCCAAGCTTGCACAGCGTCGCGCCAAGCGGGCCAAGGAGCCCCAGCCCATCCAGGACTGGCGAGCCCGGATGCGAACCGAGGCGGCCGCCGAGATCTTTGGCCGCCGCAAACTGATCGAGCGCATCCATGCCCACTACAAGAACCGCGGCCTTGGACAGCTGACGCTCAGAGGCCTGGCCAAGGTCCAGGCCGCCGCGCTCTGGCATGCCCTGGCCAACAACCTGATGGCCGCCCACCGGCTCAGAACCCAGGCCGCCTGACAGCCCAAGCCAACGGACTGACACCGATCAAAACCTCGCCCGCAAGCGCGCCTCGGTAACCTCAGCCCGCCGCAAAGCCGATTGCTTCACAGGCTCCTTCGCGGGGATGAGCGGATTATAAAAAGTCAACTCGAGGTTTCTCAGGCCGGGGTTCGGGTCTGGAGGAGTTGGCGGAAGGTCTGCAGGTCTTTTTCGTTGACGTCGGAGACGGCCCAGAAGGTCATTCCGGCTCGGGTCCAGTGCAGCAGGGTGTAGCCGTCGCCGG
>DASXCH010000152.1:0-9495 GCA_036491275.1 Caulobacteraceae bacterium | reverse complement strand
CCCCCTCCACCACTTCGTGGTCCCCCTCCCCCGTGAACGGGGGAGGATTGGGCATGGCCACCGGTTCTCTTGCGCTCAATGGATCCCCGGGACCGTCACCCTCGGGCTTGTCCCGGGGGCGCCCGGGGATGACGGTGGGGAAAAAGAATGGCGCTGGGTGCATATTCGATCTCCCTGTCTGAGGGGTGGGCCGGCGACTGCGAAGCAGAGGCGCGAAGCAGCCAACCCGGGAGGGGGGTCAACGGCTGGCAATTCCAGCTAACCTCAACCCGCTCTAGGCCTCGGCGCGGGCCGCGCGCTTGCGGTAGGTAGGATCGAGGATCGCCTTGCGCAGGCGAATGGCCCGCGGCGTCACCTCCACCAGCTCGTCGTCGCCGATGTAGGCGATGGCCTGTTCCAGCGTCAGCCGCCGCGGCGGCGTCAGGCGCACCGCCTCGTCCTTGCCGGACGCCCGCACATTGGTGAGCTGCTTTGACTTCATCGGATTGACGTCGAGATCGTCCGACTTGGCGTTTTCGCCAACGATCATCCCCTGGTAGGTCTTCTCGCCGGCGCCGACGAACATCACGCCGCGGTCCTCCAGGTTCCACAGGGCGAAGGCGCTCGTCTCGCCGGCGGAGTTGGAGACGAGGACGCCGTTGCGCCGTCCCTCGATGGCGCCGCGATAGGGATCGTAACGGCTGAAAACGCGGTTGAGCACGCCCGAGCCGCGGGTGTCGGTGAGGAATTCGCCCTGGTAGCCGATCAAGGCCCGTGACGGCGCCTCGAAGGTGAGCCGGGTCTTGCCGGCGCCGGACGGTCCCATGTCCTTTAGCTCGGCCTTGCGGGCGGAAAGCTTTTCGATGACCACGCCGGCGAAATCATCGTCGACATCGATCACCACCTCCTCGATCGGCTCCAGGCGCGCGCCCGTTTCCGGATCGGTCTTGAACACCACCCGCGGACGGCTGATCGACACCTCGAAGCCTTCCCGGCGCAGGCCCTCGATGAGCACGCCCAGCTGCAGCTCGCCGCGGCCGGCCACCTCGAAGGCGTCCTTCTCGCCGGTCTCGATGACGCGGATGGCGACGTTGGCCTCGGCTTCCCTGAGGAGCCGCTCGCGGATCACCCGGCTCTGCACTTTGTCGCCATCGCGGCCGGCCAGGGGACTGTCGTTGACGGAGACGGTGATGGCGATGGTCGGCGGATCGATCGGCTGGGCCGGCAGCGCGCCCTCGGCCTCCGGCGCGGCCAGGGTGTCGGCGACGCTGGCCCTGCTGAGGCCGGCGACGGCGACGATGTCGCCGGCCAGGGCCTCTTCGATCGGCGCCCGCTTGAGGCCGCGGAAGGCCAGCAGCTTGCTGATCCGGCCGCGCTCGATCTCGGTCCCGTCTCGGGAGAGGGCGCGGACGGCCATCCCGGGGGTCAGGCGGCCCGACTCCACCCGGCCGGTCAGCAGGCGACCGAGGTAGGGATCGGCCTCGATCAGCACCGCCAGCAGGCGGGCCGGCTCGTCCACCCGCGCCTCGGCCGCCGGTCCCGGAGTATGGGAAACGATGAGATCGAAGAGCGGATCGAGGCCCTTTCGCTCATCCTCGAGATCCGCCACCGCCCAGCCCTGCTTGCCGCTGGCGTAGAGGTGGGGAAAGTCGAGCTGCTCATCGCTGGCGCCCAGGGCGGCGAAGAGGTCGAAGGCGTCGTTCAGCACCCGGTCCGGATCGGCGTGCGGCCGATCGACCTTGTTCAGCACCACGATGGGCCGCAGGCCCAGTTTGAGCGCCTTGCCGAGCACGAACTTGGTCTGCGGCATGACCCCTTCCTCGGCGTCCACCAGCAGCAGGGCGCCGTCGACCATACCGAGGATCCGCTCCACCTCGCCGCCGAAGTCCGCGTGGCCCGGCGTGTCGATGATGTTGATCCGCGTCTCGCCGGCCGCGCCGCGCCAGGCCACGCTGGTCGCCTTGGCGAGGATGGTGATGCCGCGTTCGCGCTCCTGATCGTTGGAATCCATGGCCCGCTCGGCGTGGGTCTCATTGGCGCGGAAGGCGCCCGATGCGCTGAGCATCTGGTCGACGAGGGTGGTCTTGCCATGATCGACATGGGCGATGATGGCGATATTACGCAGCGACATGGGACGAGGGATACGTTTCTGGCAGGCGGGGGAGCGGCGGGGAGCGCGGCCTATAGGCGATATTCGCCCTTGGCGCCACCGATGTGCGCCGCCCAGTGGTGCAATGCAACAATTTGCAGTCGTGACCGGCCCACGGCTCGCTCTTCCCGGCCCTTGCAATGCTAAGAAATACAATGTGAAAGCCTCAGGGAAGACAGTTTGGCGACCGTGCGACGGTTCGCCCTTGCGCGATTGTGCATTGCACAGTAATCTCTGTTCATGAGGCGTCGCTGACGACTCTGCCCTTCCTGGGCGTTTCCTCCCTAATGAACTGGCCGCGCCGCCGTGCGCGGCCATTTTTTTTGCGCCGCAGCGATCCGCCCGCGGATCAGCCCGCCGCGTCCTCCTCAGTCGCCGCCGCCTCGGCCAGGCGCTTCACCGCCTCGCCCATGTCGCGGAAGGCGGTCTTGAGCGGCCCCGAGATGCGTTTGGCGGCCCGCGGCCCCAGGAACCCCTCGAACATCTCGCCGTTGGCGAAGATGCAGGCGCCCGGCGTCAGCTCCTCGATTTCGAAATAGCGTGTCGTTTTGACGAGGCCGCCCAGCATGGAAAGTCGCCAGATCAGCTGTTCGTTGGGCACCCAGTCTTCCACCACCGGCTTGATCGAACGCACCGGCTGGCCCGGCACGGCCACATCGAGCGCGAGTTCGGCGCCCATGCGGATCACGCCGGCCGCCCTGGGGTAGAGCGCGCACCACTTCGACCAGCTCCCGATATCCGAGACGATCGCCCAGATCGTCTCCGCCGGAGCTTGGATGCCGACCCGATGCTCGAGCTTGACCCAGCTCATCCGCCCTCCTTCCGCTTCCAGCTCGCGCCCGCGGCCGAGTCCATGACGTCAACGCCGAGACCGGCGATTTCGTCGCGGATGGCGTCGGCCCGGGCCCAGTCCCGGGCGGCGCGGGCTTTCGCGCGATCGGCGATCAGGGTCTCGACGCGGGCCGCGAACGCCGGATCGGCCCCGCCGTGGAACCAGGCCTGCGGATCGGCGGCGAGGAAGCCCAGAAGCGCGCCGGCGGCCAGCAGCTGGCCTTTCGTCTCGGCCCGCTGCGCGCCTGTCCCGCCCTCGAGCCGGCGCGCCAGGGCGAACAGCTCGGCATTGGCTCTGGGTGTATTGAGGTCGTCATCGAGGGCCTCGAGGAAGGCGGCCGACGGTTCGTCCGTAGACGGATCGACATCACGGGCGCGGTCGAGGGCGCCGTAGAGCGTATCGAGGGAAGCCCTGGCGGCGGCGATGATCTCGTCGCTCCACGCCAGCGGCTGGCGGTAGTGACTGGCCAGGAGCGCCCAGCGCAAGGCTTCCGGCGGCCAGCGGGTCACCAGCGAATGGACCAGCTCCACATTGCCGAGGCTCTTCGACATCTTCTCCGAGCCCATGTTGAGGAAGCCGTTGTGCAGCCAGTAGTTGGCGTAGGCGCCGTCGCCGGCGTGGCCGGTGGCGCAGACACCTTGGGCGCGCTCGTTCTCGTGGTGCGGGAAGATGAGGTCGTTGCCGCCGCCGTGGATATCGATCGGCAGGCCCAGCGTCTGTTCGATCATCGCCGAGCACTCGATGTGCCAGCCGGGGCGGCCCCGTCCGAACGGACTTGGCCAGTCCGGCTCGCCGGGCTTGGACGGCTTCCACAGGACGAAGTCGGCCGGGTTCTGCTTGTAGGGCGCGACGTCCACGCGCGCTCCGGCGATCATGTCGTCGAGCGGGCGGCGCGAAAGGTCGCCATAGCCGCTGTAGGCCTCGGTGTTGAAGAGGACATGGCCATCGGCCTCGTAGGCCGCGTTGGCGCGCACCAGGCGGCCGATCATGTCGACGATCGCATCCATGGTCTGCGTGGCGCGAGGCTCGAACGTGGGCCGCAGCGCGCCCAGGGCCGACATGTCGGCATGGTAGGCGTCGAGGTAGCGCGCGGTGATGGTCTCGATCGGCACGCCCTCGGCCATCGCCTTCTGGTTGATCTTGTCGTCGACGTCGGTGACGTTGGCCGCGTAGAGCACGTGGCTCTCGCCATAGATCCGGCGCAGCAGGCGGAAGAGGACGTCGAACACCGCCACCGGCCGGGCGTTGCCGATGTGGGCGTAGTTGTAGACCGTCGGTCCACAGACATACATCGTCACCCGCTTTGGATCGGCGGGAACGAAGGGCCGCTTGGCGCGGGCCATGGTGTCGTAGAGGACGAGGGTCATCGTTCAGGCGCGGCTGAGTTGGGCCGGCTCATATAGCGGCGTCCGCCCCCTCAGGCCACCGGCGCGCGGATCGACCTGGCTGCCTCGGCAGTCCCTGCCACGGTCTCGCGGGCGGACGAACGCCTTATGGGCCAATCGGCTTGCAGACGGAAAGCGCCCTTTCGCTTGCCAGCCTTGGCTCCGCATCGTTAGGAACGCGCCGGGGATTTGATGTCCGAAGTCTTTGTTTCCTACGCCCGCTCCACCGAGGCCGAGGCCCAGAAGATCGCCGAGGCCTTGCGCGCGCTCGGCTATCGGGTCTGGCGCGACGACGAGCTGCCGGCCCATCGCTCGTACGGCGAGGTGATCGAGGAGCGCCTGCGCCAGGCCAAGGCGGTGGTGGTGATCTGGTCGGCCGAGGCGGTGAAGTCCGAATGGGTGCAATCGGAAGCCGACCGCGCCCGCAACGACCGCAAACTGGTCCAGATCACCCTCGATGGCGCGCCCCTGCCGATGCCTTTCGACCGTATCCAGTGCGCCGACCTGTCCGCCTGGAATGGCGATCTCAATTCGCCCGGCTGGCGGAAAGTCGA
This sequence comes from Caulobacteraceae bacterium, assembly GCA_036491275.1. Lineage (GTDB taxonomy): Bacteria > Pseudomonadota > Alphaproteobacteria > Caulobacterales > Caulobacteraceae > Acaudatibacter. Next base: position 4,596 of record DASXCH010000152.1, on the reverse strand, counting down.
GGCCAGCATCGCCGAGCTGACCGCTCACAAGGCGTCCGCCCTCAGGTCGTCAGGCCACGAGTCGTCAGGCCAGACTGGCGCCTCACCGGCCGCCGCGCGTCGCCAGGCCATCTGCGTCCTGCCGTTCGCCAACATCAGCGACGATCCGCAGCAGGAATATTTCTCCGACGGGATCAGCGAAGACATCATCACCGACCTCTCCAAGGTCTCGGCCCTGTCGGTGGTCGCCCGCAACACCGCCTTCACCTTCAAGGGAAAGCCGGTGGACGTGGCCCAGATCGCCCGCCAGCTCGGCGTCAGCCACATTCTCGAGGGCAGCGTGCGCAAGGCCGGCAACCGTGTGCGCATCACCGCCCAGCTCATCGACGGGGCGGTCGGCGACCACATCTGGGCCGAACGCTGGGACCGGGACCTCACCGACATCTTCGCCGTGCAGGACGAGATCTCCCGCTCCATCGTCGCCGCCCTGAAGCTGAAGCTCCTGCCGGCGGAGAAGAAGGCCATCGAGCAGCGCGGCACCGCCAGCGCCGAGGCCTACAACCTCTTCCTTATGGCGCGACATCACCTGGACACCGGCAACATGGGCGATCCACGCCGCGAGGCGACCATCGCGCGCCTGTGCCGGCGGGCGACCGAGATCGATCCCGGCTATGCCCGCGCCTGGGCGCTGTTGGGCTACATTCAGGGTGTCGCCGTATTCAACTATGGCCGCGAAGGCGACGACGGCTCGGCGGCGACCGAACGCGCCATCGAGATCGATCCCGACCTTGCGGAGCCCTACGCGACCCGCGCAAAGGCCCTGAAGACCCGTGGCGAGATGGCTTCGGCCTTCGCCGAGATCGAACATGCCCTTCGTCTCGATCCGGATTCCAACGAGGTCAATTCAGTGGCCGCCGAGATGTATTATGACGCGCGCCGCTTCGAGGACGCCGTTGTCTGCTTCGCCAAGGTCGCCGCGGCAAGCGAGGCGGACTACAGCTCTCCCGGCGTCATGATGAGCGCCTACATCGCGCTCGGCGATACCGACAACGCCCGGCGCGCCGCGCAAATGGCCCTGGAGCGAGCCGAGAAGGTGGTCGCTCAGGACCGCAACAACGGCGGCGCCATGGCCACCGGCGTCAACGCCCTGGCCGCCCTCGGCGAGATTGAGCGCGCCCGGGGGTGGATCGATCAGGCCCTCCTGATCGATCCCGACAACCCGCTGATGCGCTACAACTTTGCCTGCGCCCTCGCCGTCAACCTCGCCGACGCCGAGGGCGCGGTCGAACTCCTGAAATCGACCATCGCCGATGGGCCGCAGCGCCTGGTGAACGGCATTCTCACCGATCCCGATTTCGATCCGATCCGCGAGGATCCGAGGTTCAAGGCTATTCTCCCGGCTGTCGAAGCGAGACTGGCGCGCTGACCGCCCTCCCGCGCGGCGCGTCGGGCGACTAGATTGACGCCATGACCGGATTTCCCACCGCCTCGGACCAGGCAAGTCTCGAACGCGGCGCCGTGCTCGCGCCGCGCTTCGACGAGCATGGCCTGATCGCCGCCGTCGCCACCCATGCCGAAACGGGCGAGGTGCTGATGCTGGCGTGGATGAACGCCGAGGCGCTGGAGCGGACCCTCGCCACCGGCGAAGCGCATTATTTCAGCCGCTCGCGCGGCGCGCTCTGGCGCAAGGGCGAGACCAGCGGCCAGGTCCAGGCGGTGACGGAGATCCGCGTCGACTGCGACCAGGACGCGGTGTGGCTGAGGGTCGTGCCCGGCGGCGACGGCGGCGCCTGCCACGTCGGCTTCCGCTCCTGCTTCTATCGCGTGGTCGAGAATGGCGCGCTGGTCGAGAAGCCTTGAGCGAGGTCCGCGACGTCGAACTTGCTGCGACCGAGGGCCGGCTGGACAAGGCGCTGGCCGAGGCCCTCCCAGAGCTTTCCCGCGCCCGCATCCAGGCCCTGATGGCGCAAGGCGCCGTCAGCCGTGACGGCGAGGCCGTGGGCGATCCATCCGCGCGGGCGCGCCCTGGCCTCTATCGTCTGACGATCCCGCCCGCCGCGCCCGCCATTCCCCGGGGCGAGAAGCTCGACTTCGCGGTCCTCTACGAAGATCCGCACCTGATCGTGATCGACAAGCCGGCCGGCATGTCGGTCCATCCCGCGCCCGGCAGTCCGGCCGGCACCCTGGTCAACGCCCTCATCCATCACTGCGGCGCCAGCCTTTCCGGCATCGGCGGCATCGCCCGGCCGGGCATCGTCCATCGCCTCGACAAGCTCACCAGCGGGGTGATGGTGGCCGCCAAGACCGACCTCGCCCACCGTGGGCTCTCCGCCCAGTTCGCCCGTCACGATATCGAGCGCGTCTACGTCGCTCTCACGCGCGGCGCGCCCGCGCCGGCGGCCGGGACCATCGCCACCCGCATCGGCCGCTCATCCGCCAACCGCAAGAAGATGGCCGTGCTCAGGGCCGGCGGACGTGAGGCGGTGACCCATTATCGGACGGAGCAGACCTTCGGGCCTCGGGCGCGGCCCCTCGCCGCGCGTATCGCCTGCACGCTCGAGACCGGCCGCACGCATCAGATCCGCGTGCATCTGGCCCACAAGGGCGCGCCGTGCCTGGGCGATCCGGTCTATGGCGCGGGCGCGCCGGCGCCCAGCGTGCGGGCGGCGATCGCGGCCGCCGGGCTCAACCGCCAGGCGCTGCACGCAGCGGTGCTGGGCTTCATCCATCCGATCACGGGTGAGCGCATGCGTTTCGAGACGCCGCTACCCCCCGACATGGCGGAACTGGAGCAGCGGCTCGCCGAGCTTTGACGGGATCAAATGATTGTGGTTGAGGCGCTCAAACGCCCCACCTTGATACTGGCGCCTGGAATGCCGGTTTCTGACTAGTCTCGGCTATTGAGAACGTCCGCTTGTCGGCGATGCGAACGAGCGCCTTCGCCTCATTTCGCGCGAACGGAGTTTTGCGCGCTCACCCCTCAGGCTGCGCCAAGGGAAAGGTCCAGGCCCCGTTGAGGATTTCCACCCGTGGACGGAATAGGCGCACGGTATAGTTCCACCCAGCCGTAGTCGGCACGCAGTTCTGGATTCGGCCGTCGCACCCGCCGAGCTGGATGGCGACCGAACCATCCGGGCTCCTTTTCGCCGTGAGGCTGTTTACGGAATAGACGTCGTATTGGTTCGGCTGGAGGTATCCGGCGCTGTTGTAGACGGTGAGGGACCAGAAGCCGTCTACAGGCACATCCCCAACCCTCAGCCTATAGATCGTGCGGCCATCGTTCCGGGCCGGGGTTATTGGGAGGTACAAGGCGTCCTTCTCGGGATAGCCGCCCCACAGCATGGCGCTTCCGATCAGGTGCTTGACCGCATCGACCTCATGTTCGTTGGCGCCGAACATCCGCCGCGTATCGGAGACCGTGGTTCCAAGCTGCAGAAGCGCGGCCTGCATCTTTTTGAGGCTGCCCTCATCCCAGTGGGGGATTTCGAACACGCCAGGGCGTTCCTGGTCGAGCTTGATGGAATCCTGCAGGACGTGGACTTGGCCGACGTCCTTCTTATTCGAGAAATCGACAAGGAAACGAACGACGACGATGGCGTAGCGCGTGCCCATCTTCTCTCTGGTCAGGGTGTGGGCGCCGGCGTCGTAGTAGGTGGCGGGTGTGTACTGATCCTCATTGAGGATCTGCATCCCCATGAACCGCTTGCCCGCGTCCGGCAGCGTCACCGTGACCGGGCCGGCGTCGAGATCGACGACCGCGAACGAATACAATGTGTCGCGGTTGGGCCGAGGAATGCCTTGCTGAACGGGAGGGGCGAGCTCGCGGCCATGCCGGAATTTGCCGAAGCCGCCGCTCTTGACCACGCCGGCGAAATTCACGTCGGTCTGGGCGCGGTTGTAGTTCTCGACGGTGACGAGCTTTGGCGGCGAAGCCGTCGTTTGCGCGGATGCGGCGAGGCCCGTCATCGCCAATGATATAGCTACCACGCCCCTCATGCTGGTCGTTTTCATGGATCCTTCCGGTGGCGCGGGCTCCCGATGCACACCTACGTAGATCAATCAAAAATGAAATCGAACCGGCGTCGGTGACAACCTGCCTCTCGGATATGGTAGGCTCGGAGTATGGACCTGAACGCCCTCCGCATGTTTGTCGCGGTCGCTCAGGCGGGCAGCCTGTCGGCGCGGCGGTCCGTCTCGACGCCCCATTGCCGACGCTGAGTCGACGCATCCGCGACCTGGAGCGGCAGCTCAAGGTGCAACTGCTGGAGCGCTCGACGCGGGGCGCGAAACTGACCGACGCCGGCGCAAGGCTCTACGAGCACGCCATCCGCGGGATCGAGGCTTTGCTGGAAGCGGAGCAGGCCGTGGTGAGCGACCAGGCGCGCCTAAGGGGACGCCTGCGGCTGTCGCTGCCCCATTCATTCGATCCATGGTGGGACCTGCTCGCTGCGTTCCAGCGCCGCTATCCGGATATCCTGGTTCAGGTCCATTCGACCGAGCGGCGCGTGGACCTGATCGAGGACGGCTTCGATGTCGCGCTGCGTGTCGGTCCGATCGTCCATGACGCCATGGTGGCGCGGCGCGTCCTGTCCTATCGTCATGTCCTCGTGGCCAGCC
>DASXCH010000151.1:0-15187 GCA_036491275.1 Caulobacteraceae bacterium | reverse complement strand
ATCATCAAGACCAAGCGGCGGCTGAACGAGCTTTACGCCAAGCACACCGGCCGGTCCTACGAGGAAGTCGAAAAGACCCTGGACCGCGACCACTTCATGGACGCCGAAGAGGCCAAGGCCTGGGGGATCGTCGACCACATCTACGAGAGCCGGGCCGCGTCCGAGGCGGCGGAGGAGTCCTGACGGCTCGCCTCCGAGGCGACCTCCTCTTAAAGTTTGGCCGCGATGATTCCGCCAACGCGCAAAGCGTTGGCTGCAATCGTCAGGCTGGGATTGGTGGCGGCGCTGGAGGGGAAAAACGACGCGTCGGCCACATAGAGGTTGTCGAGCCCGCGCACGCGATTTTCAGGCGTGAGCACGCTCTCTTCCGGAGAATTTCCAAACCGGGCGGTGCCGGATGGATGTCCATAGTTCAGATTGTCGCCGGTCGTCAGGAAGAGCGGTCTGTGGGCCTTCAGGATGCGATTGATGAACGCGCGAAACTGACGCACGCGACTGCGAAGTTCCTTCCTCTTTTCATATTCGATCAGAAATCCGCTCGGCCTGTTTGCGTCGGCGATCACCCTATTGTTCCGATAGGGGAAATCCTCGGTGATGGTAGAGAAGAGGGCGGCCCCACGAAACGCGGGCGCCGCCATGACCGCCACGGCGGTCGTCGAGAGGCGCAAGAGAGGCACGCGGAACGGTAGATTCAATTCGATGGCGCCGGCCAGAAAATTGGCGATCTGGGAGATCGCGACGCGCGGCCCAACCGATTGGAAGCTTCCCAGTTTAACCCCATCCACGACGTTCATGGCGCGGCTCGACAGCGTTTTCGTCGGTCCGACATCGGAAGGCCGGTTTCGGGGCCAAAGCGCGAAGAATTCGCTGACGTGAAACGTCAGGCCCCGACCAACCAAATCATGCTGGTTGCCAATCCCGTTTGGCCAATCTCCGCAGGCGGAATTCAGCAGGATCAGCGGCGTGTTCAACGCACCTGCGGCCAGGACAATCATGCTGCCACGAACGGTGGTTCGACGGCCGCGCCATGTGCCGACGACCGCGGATGCGTGGGTGGCGTCAGCGAGGATGCGCTCGGCCGAAAAATCGATGAGGAGCTTTGCCCCATGATCCTTCAGGGCTGGAAAGAGGGCGCGGCTCGCAGCATCAGACTTGCATTGACGCGGGCAGATGAAACCCATGCATTCGGCACAGCCCGGCCGGTAGTCGATCCCGACGTGTATTCTGTATGGCGACAATCCCGCGTCCGTGAATGAGTCGAAAAATTCCGCGTCACGCTCCGAAAGCGGAGGCGGCGCCAATAGAGTTGCATCATCGTCCAGATCGGTCGGGTCGTTCGTCCCGCGGAGGCGAAAGAGCTGCTCAGCCTGACGATAGTATGGGAGAAAATCGTCATAGGTGATGGGCCAGCCAACTGAAAGGCGGTTGGGATCGTCCGCCAGTCCCTGATCGACGAAATCCTCGCGACGGAAGCGCTCGAGCGCGGCGCCGTAGACCGCTGACGAGCCGCCAGGGCCGACGCCCATTGGGCCGTAGAACTCGGCGATGCGGCCGCGCCTCCGCACCGAGAATTTCCGGTCCCAGCGGCCGGCCGCAGCCAGTTCCTCGGCGACACTGTCCGGACGAAGCAGCTTTCTCAACCGCTTGCGCAGGCCTCTCGCCGGCGGCGCGCCAGTTCCAGGCTCCTTCCCACGCTCGAGGAAGAGGACTTTGAATCCACGCCTGGCGACCGAGAAGCCGAGCACGCCTCCGCCCATGCCCGAGCCGATTACGATAAGGTCCCAGACGGTCCCCTCCGGGTGCGCGGGCTCGAAGTTGGTCCAACGGATCATTTTTCGACCAGAATACCGCTCACTTCAGGGTCGGAAAACGCCAAACCGTATCATCCGCCGCGCAAGCGCCGCCTGACCGCGTGAATGAGTCTCGCCTTGCAACTGTCGTTCGGACGAATTTCGCGATCTCGATTGAACATCCTGCCGGTGGGACCGCCGGCCGGGAGATCCGTAAGCCGTTTGGCCCAGACATAGACTTCACTCGGATCATGGCCTTGGGGACTCATGCTGGTTCGCACAGCGCCCGGCATGAGCTCGTTAATCAAGACGTCTGGAAATCGACGAGGGTCGATCTCGGCGGCGAGTCCGGCTGCCAGGACGTGCAATGCGCCCTTCGAGGCGCTATAAGCCGAGGCGCCCGGTATAGGGCCGCGATCCGCCAACGAACCCAGGATGACGATCCGGCCCTTGTTACGTTCAAGCATGCCAGGAAGCACCTGACGGCAGCAGTTGGCGACGCCGACGACGTTGATCATCAAGGCGCGCGTCCAATCCTCCGCCGTCTGATCGAGAAAATAGGTGCGGGGATAGATCGCCGCATTGCAGACAAGGGCTTGGACCGGCCCGACGTCCTGCGCCGCATGACCGAACGCCTCCTGCACCGCGCGCTCATCGGAAACATCACAGATCCTGTAGGAGAAAACGCCGGGGGGGCAAAGCGACTTGGTCTCCTCCAGGCTCGCCGCCGTGCGGCCCAGGCCGACAACCCGCACGGCGTCCGCGGCGAAACCCGCGGCGAGCGCTCGACCGATCCCGGACCCGGCGCCCGTGATCACAATGTTTTCCACTAAACTCACGGCCCAAGCCTTTCCTGATCTGTCGTGAAAGGTCTGAGATCAAATGACCGGTTGCGTCGAAAGAGTCCAAGAAAACAAGAGCGGCGCCTCGTCGAGCTATCTACGGCCGCGCAAGGACGCGCCGCGCCTCATCTACGAGCGCGCCTGCTCCCTCGGGTTCATCTACCTTGAGGCGCTCAAATGCCTCGCCGGTTCTGACATCCGCGAAGAGGCCAGCCGGATCGGCATGGAAATGCAGGAAGGACCGGCCTTTCCAATAGAACACCCCACGGGACTTCTCCTCGAGGGCGGGGAGGGCGGGGAGGGCGCGCAGGCGAACGAGCAGCGGCTCGAGCCCGTCCAGATCCTCAGGCCTGGCGTGCCTCATGGTTTCTGTCCGAAGACCTTCATGCCGGCTTCGTCGGCGATGGCCAGCATGGCGGTGTCGCCGCTGCTGTCGCCATAGGCGGCCTCGAGCCGGACATCGTCGCCGAACGCCTCCCTGAGCCGGGCGACCTTTTCGTCGGCGCGGCAATTGCGGCCGTCGAGCGCGCCGGTGGCGCGGCCTTCGTTCGAGAAGGCCAGACGCGTGCCGATCACCGCTTTGGCGCCCAGGCCGCGGCCGAAAGGCGCGACCAGGAATTCCGGCGAGGCGGTGACGATGACGAGGCGGGCGTTGCGCTTCTGCCACGCGCGCCAGCATTTCACCGCATCCGGCCTGAGGAGCGACCTGGCGCATTCGGCGGCGAAGCGCTCGGCGGCGGTGGCGAGCGCCTCGCGGCTCTCGCCGACCATGAGCTCGCCCACCAGGTTGGCCTTGAGCCTACCCCGGTCCCGGTCTCTGATGAAGCGCACCAGAGACGGCCCCAGGCGGGCGATGGCCCGGGCATAGCGGCGGCGTCCATAGCGCCAGGGCAGAAAGCTCAGGAAGCTGTCGCGGCAGGTGAGGGTGCCGTCGAAGTCGAAGGCCACGAGCGGGCGAAAGGGGGCCTCGGCCGGGCCGGCCGCGACAATTGGTCCCTCATCGACATCATTTTGAGGCTGAATTTGACCCGGGCCCGCCGTTGGTCGTTACCCCATGGTAACCATCTCGGGCTTGTGATCCGCGTTCGGATCGGGGAATGTCAAGTGTGACACCCCTTGCGGTCGCCCATGGCGCATCCGCATATCGGAATCGCGCGTGTACTATTTCGGGGTCGTATCCGGACCGCCGCCCGGAGAGTGAGACGGAACCATGACCAAGGCCGCCAGCGGAGACAGCAAGAGCACCCTGTATTGCTCTTTCTGTGGCAAGAGTCAGCACGAAGTCCGCAAGCTCATTGCCGGCCCGACCGTGTTCATCTGCGATGAATGCGTCGAACTATGCATGGATATCATCCGGGAAGAGACGAAGATCACCTTCGTCAAAACCAAGGATGGCGTGCCGACGCCGCGTGAGATCCGGGAAGTCCTCAACGATTACGTGATCGGCCAGGAGCATGCCAAGAAAGTGCTCTCGGTGGCCGTGCACAACCACTACAAGCGCCTGAACCACGCGCAGAAGAACAACGACGTCGAGCTGGCCAAGTCCAACATCCTGCTCATCGGCCCGACGGGCGTGGGCAAGACCCTGCTGGCCCAGACCCTGGCGCGAATCATCGACGTGCCGTTCACCATGGCCGACGCCACGACGCTGACCGAGGCGGGCTATGTCGGCGAGGATGTGGAAAACATCATCCTCAAGCTGCTGCAGGCGGCCGACTACAATGTCGAGCGCGCCCAGCGCGGCATCGTCTACATCGACGAAGTCGACAAGATCAGCCGCAAGTCCGACAATCCCTCGATCACCCGGGACGTTTCCGGCGAGGGGGTGCAGCAGGCGCTGCTGAAGATCATGGAAGGCACGGTGGCGTCCGTGCCGCCGCAGGGCGGGCGCAAGCACCCGCAGCAGGAATTCCTGCAGGTCGACACCACCAACATGCTGTTCATCTGCGGCGGCGCCTTCTCGGGGCTCGAAAAGATCATCTCCAGCCGCGGCCGCGGGACCTCCATCGGCTTCTCGGCCAAGGTGACCGATCCGGACGACCGGCGGGCCGGCGAGGTCCTCCGCCAGGTCGAGCCTGACGATCTGCAGCGCTTCGGCCTGATCCCGGAATTCATCGGCCGGCTGCCGGTGCTGGCCACGCTCGACGACCTCGACGAGCCGGCGCTGGTGAAGATCCTCACCGAGCCGAAGAACGCGCTGGTCAAGCAGTATCAGCGTCTGTTCGACATGGAGAACGTGGGCCTGGCCTTCACCGAGGACGCGCTCAAGGCCGTGGCTCGCAAGGCCATCGCCCGCAAGACCGGCGCGCGCGGACTGCGCTCGATCCTCGAGGGGATCCTGCTCGAGACCATGTTCGAGCTGCCGACCCTGCAGGGCGTGGAGGAAGTGGTGGTCAACGCCGAGGTCGTCGAAGGCCGCGGCCAGCCGCTGATGATCTACGCCGAGAAGAAGAGCGGGGCGGTTTCGGCCTGATCCGTGGTCGGTCGGGCGAGTTGCTGCTGCGGCCAGCTGACCGCCCTCTGTGACGGCGAGCCCTCGCTCAACGCCATCTGCCACTGCCACAACTGCAAGCGGCGCACAGGCAGCGCCTTCGGCTGGTCGTGCCATTTCCGCGAGGCCGAGGTGAGCGTTGAGGGCGAGGCGCGCGTCTATGCGGTCGACAGCGCCGGCGGACGGCAGGAGCGGAGCTTCCGCCCGGTGTGTGGAACGACCCTCTTCTGGCGCTCGGCGGCCCTCAGCGGGATGATCGGCATTGCCGGAGGGTCGCTGGCGGAGAGCGCGATCGGCGAACCGACCTTGTCGGCCTCGGAGAATGGCCGCTGCGCCTGGCTGCACCTCCCCGAAGCGTGGCTCCGCTCGCCGTGAGCAACCTCCTCTTCGACGCCCTCCTGGGCGCCGGCGCGCGCGACGCCCCGGCGATCGAGGCGGGCGGCAGGCGGCTCACCTACGCCGCCCTTGCGCTCGAGACCGCTCGCTGGGCCAGGACACTGACGGCGCTGGGCCTGAAGCCGGGCGACCGGCTGGCCGTCCAGGTCGAGAAGTCGCTGGAAAATCTGCTGCTCTATCTGGGCGCCCTGAGAGCCGGCGCGGTCTTCCTGCCGCTCAATCCGGCCTATACCGCCGCCGAACTCGCCTTTTTCGTCGCCGACGCCGAGCCGGCGCTGATCGTCTGCGATCCGGCGCGGCGCGAGGCGGTGGCGGCCATCGCCGGCGAGGCGCGCATCGAGACTCTGGACGCCAGCGGGGAGGGATCCCTGGCCGATCTCGCGGCCGGTCAGACCGGCGCCTTCGACACCGTCCAGCGGCTCCCGGAGGACCTGGCGGCGATCTGCTACACCTCCGGCACCACCGGCCGGTCCAAGGGCGCCATGCTTTCGCATCGGGCCCTGGTGAGCAATGCCGCCGCGCTCAAGGACCTCTGGCGATTCTCAGGCAGCGACGTCCTCATCAACGCCCTGCCGATCTATCACGTGCACGGCCTCTTCGTGGCGACCCACATCAGCCTGATGGCCGGGGGATCGATGATCCTGCAGCCGAAATTCGATCCGGACGCGGTCCTGGCGGCTCTGCCCGCGGCCACAGCCATGATGGGGGTTCCGACCTTCTACACCCGCCTGCTGGCGAACGCGGGCCTTACGGCGGCGGCGACCGCCCATGTGCGCCTCTTCATCTCCGGCTCGGCGCCCCTGCCGCCGGCTGTCCACAAGGCCTGGGAAGCCAGGACCGGCCAGGCGATCCTGGAGCGCTATGGCATGACCGAGACGGGGATGAACGCCTCCAATCCCTATGACGGCCCGCGCCTGGCGGGCGCCGTCGGGCCGCCCGTGCCGGGCGTCGCGCTGCGCATCGTCGACGAAGGATCGGACGAGCCGGTGGAGGAGGGATCGGTGGGACTGGTCCAGGTTCGCGGCCCCAACCTCTTTTCCGGCTACTGGCGGAATGCGGCCAGGACCGTTGAGGCCTTCGCCGAGGATGGCTGGTTCCGCACCGGAGATCTCGGCCGCCGCGACGAGGCCGGCTATCTGTGGCTGGTTGGCCGCTCCAGCGATCTCATCATCAGCGGCGGCCTCAACGTCTATCCGGCCGAGGTCGAGGCGGCGATCGAGGCGGCGCCGGGGGTGAGGGAAAGCGCGGTGATCGGTGCATTGCATGCCGACCTCGGCGAGGCCGTGGTGGCGGTCGTGGTGGCTGAGGCGCCCGTGAGCGAAGACGACATCCTCGCCGCCCTCCAGGGACGCCTCGCCCGCTTCAAGCAGCCCAGGCGCATCGTTTTCGTCGACGCCCTGCCGCGCAACGCCATGGGGAAAGTGGTCAAGGCCGATCTGCGCCGCACCTATGCGGGACTGTTTTCCGCCTGAACCCAGGGCCTCCGTGCCCCTTTCTTGAACGCGGCCGCGGGCTCTCCACATATTCCGCGAACTGGCCGCGCCTGCGTCCAGACCCCGATGGTAAGAATCGGGTTTAATCGAAGGGCCGGACCCATCCGGGGCCGCCGGCCAGGAGCCAAAGTATGTCAGACCCCAGAGTTCTGCCGGTCCTGCCCCTCAGGGACATCGTCGTTTTCCCGCACATGGTCGTGCCGCTGTTTGTCGGCCGCGAAAAATCCGTGCGCGCGCTGGAAGAGGTGATGCGGACCGACAAGCACATCCTGCTGGTCACCCAGAAGGACCGCGACCAGGACGATCCGGCGCCCGGCGATATCTTCGAGGTCGGCGTCATCGCCACCGTCCTGCAACTGCTCAAGCTGCCCGACGGCACGGTCAAGGTGCTGGTCGAGGGCAAGGGCCGCGCCAAGGTGCGCAGCTATACCGAGCGCGACGCTTTCTACGAAGCCGAAGTCGAGGGCATCGAGGAGTTCGGCGGCGTCGCCAACGAGACCGAGGCGCTGTCGCGGGCGGTGATCGAGCAGTTCGAATCCTACGTCAAACTCAACAAGAAGATCCCCCCGGAAGCCCTGGCCGCTATTCCGCAAATCACCGAGCCGGGCCGCTTGGCCGACAATATCGCCGCGCACTTGGCGGTGAAGATCGGCGATCGTCAGCAGCTGCTGGAAATGGCCGATGTCGGCAAGCGCCTGGAGAAGGTGTTCGCTCTGATGGAGGGCGAGATCAGCGTCCTTCAGGTCGAGAAGAAGATCCGCAACCGCGTCAAGCGGCAGATGGAGAAGACCCAGCGCGAGTACTACCTGAACGAGCAGATGAAGGCGATCCAGCGCGAGCTGGGCGAGCAGGACGATGCGCGCGACGAACTGATCGAGCTCGAAAAGCGGATCAAGAAGACCAAGCTATCCAAGGAAGCGCGCGCCAAGGCCGAGGGCGAACTCAAGAAGCTGCGCAACATGAGCCCGATGTCGGCGGAATCGACGGTGGTGAGAAACTACCTCGACTGGCTGCTGTCGATCCCGTGGGGCCAGGCCAAGATCAAGCCGATCGACCTGAAGCGGGCCGAGGAGATCCTCGAAGAGGACCACTATGGCCTGGAAAAGGTGAAGGAGCGGATCCTGGAGTACCTGGCCGTGCAGGCGAGGACCGGAAACCTCAAGGGCCCGATCCTGTGCCTCGTCGGACCTCCGGGCGTCGGCAAGACCTCGCTCGGCCGCTCGATCGCCAAGGCGACGGGGCGCGAGTTCGTGCGTCTGTCTCTGGGCGGGGTGCGCGACGAGGCCGAGATCCGCGGCCACCGGCGCACCTACATCGGCTCGATGCCCGGCAAGATCATCCAGTCGATGAAGAAAGCCAAGACGACCAACACCTTCTTCCTCCTCGACGAGATCGAGAAGATGGGGGCCGACTGGCGCGGCGATCCGACGAGCGCGCTTCTGGAGGTGCTGGACCCCGAGCAGAACTCGACCTTCCAGGACCACTACCTGGAGGTGGACTACGACCTCTCCAAGGTGATGTTCGTCACCACCGCCAACTCGCTCAACATGCCTCAGCCGCTGCTGGACCGCATGGAGATCATCCGCATCCCCGGCTACACCGAGGATGAGAAGGTGGAGATCGCCAAGCGCCACCTGCTGCCCAAACTCACCAAGGACCACGGCCTCAAGGAAGGCGAGTGGATCGTGCCGGACGGAGCGATCCGCGACCTGATCCGCTACTACACCCGCGAAGCCGGCGTGCGCTCGCTGGAGCGCGAACTCGGCAACCTGGCGCGCAAGGCGGTCCGCGACATGGCGCGGGAGAACCTGGTCAGGATCGAGATCGACGATGATCGGCTGAACCGCTACGCCGGCGTTCGCCGGTTCCATCATGGCCTGACCGACGAGCAGGACCAGGTGGGCATCGTCACCGGTCTGGCCTGGACCGAGTTCGGCGGTGACATCCTCACCATCGAAGCGGTCAAGATGCCCGGCAAGGGCCGCATGTCGATCACCGGCAACCTCAAGGAGGTGATGAAGGAGTCGATTTCGGCGGCGGCCTCGTACGTGCGTTCGCGCTCTGCCCACTTCGGCATCAAGCCGACGGTGTTCGAGACCATCGACGTCCATCTGCACGTCCCCGAGGGCGCGACCCCCAAGGACGGGCCGTCGGCGGGCGTGGCCATGGCCGTCGCCATCGTCTCGGTCCTGACCGGGGTGACCGTGCGCAAGGACCTGGCCATGACCGGCGAGATCACCCTGCGCGGGCGGGTGCTGCCGATCGGCGGCCTCAAGGAGAAGCTGCTGGCGGCGCTGCGCTCGGGCATCCGTACGGTGCTGATCCCGGCGGAGAACGCCAAGGACCTGGCGGACGTCCCCGAGAACGTCAAAGCCGGCCTGGAGATCATTCCAGTCGCGACGGTCGACGAGGTCTTGGCCCGCGCGCTCACCGGCCCGCTGACGCCGATCGTATGGCGCGAAGAGGACCAGCCGGCTCCGCGTGCCGAGACGCCCGATGAGTTCGAGGGCGGCTTGGTCGTCACCCACTAACCGGTTTCTCACCCCCGTCAGATCCTTGCCTCGCAAAACTTTGTGCGGCGAGGGTTTGACGCTGAGGAAATGGCGGCGCTAAGTCTCCGGTGTGCTAAGCGCCGCCGTAAAGAGCGAGCCGCGCGGGCGCCGGGGACGAAACGATGACAAAGGCTGAATTGGTGAGCGCGATTGCGCGGCGGACGGGCCTGCAGAAGGCGCAGGCGAAGAACGCCGTGGACGCCTTCGTGGCGTCGGTGACCGGGGAACTCAAGGCCGGCAAGGAAGTCCGCCTCGTGGGCTTCGGCAGTTTCGTGCCCGTCGAGCGGGCCGCGCGCATGGCCCGCAACCCGAAGACCGGCGCTCCGGTGAAGAGTCCGGCCTTCAAGACCGCTCGCTTCAAGATCGGCGACAGCCTGCGGGCGATGTTGAACTAAGGCCCGCTTTCGCGTTATCGGGACGCCGCCCTCGGGCGGCTAGCTCAGTTGGTCAGAGCGCCTGGTTTACACCCAGGAGGTCGGGGGTTCGAACCCCTCGCCGCCCACCATGGCCCGCTTAGGGCTTATGACTGGAGCGCGGCGAACGTGCTGCGATAGGCGTCTCCCGTCGGGCCGCTGGATGCGTGGGCGCGGGAATAGGCGAGCATTCTCGTCCTGACCCCAGGCGCCTCAGGAAAGCTGCTACCCGTCCAAAAATCGCTTCGCGGGACAAAGATCGCCGAAAGTGCCTTCATCGAAGGATTCGATTAACACTGTCTGCCGGCGCGCCGATGATCGAGGCGCTGCTCAGTCAACGGATGGAAGCGAGACATGGGAAGCCTGGCCGGCAAGGTCGCAATCGTCACCGGCGCGGCCTCCGGCATCGGCCGGGCCAGCGCCGAACTCTTCGCCGCTGAAGGCGCCGAGGTGCTGGCGGCGGATCTGCCTGAGACCAACCTCGAATATGCCAGCAATGCCATCCGGCCGCTCGCGGTCGATGTCGCCGCCGACGATGCGCCGGCGCGGATCGTCGGCGACGCCATCGGAGCCTTCGGGCGTCTGGACATCCTATTCAGCAACGCCGGGATGGCCGCCGCCGCGCCGGCGGCCGAAATGTCCGATGAGATCTGGGACCGGATTCAGCAGGTCAATCTCAGAGCCGCCTTTCGACTTGCCCGCGAAGCCATTCCGCATCTCATTAGCTCGGGCGCCGGGCGCATTCTCAACACCGCGAGCGTGATGGCCGGGTTCACCGACCATGGCCTTGCCGCCTATTGCGCCTCCAAGGCTGGGTTGCTGGGTCTTACACGCACCCTGGCGCTTGAGCTTGGCCGGCATGGGGTTACCGCCAACGCCATCCTGCCAGGGGCGATCCTCACCGGCATGACCGCGCAAAGCTTCTCAGACCCCACGATCGCCGACATCTGGGCGCGGAAATCGCCTCTGAAACGGCTGGGCGCGCCGACGGACGTGGCGGCCCTGGCCGCTTTCCTGGCCTCGGACGCGGCGGGCTTCATCACTGGCCAGGCGATCGCCGCCGATGGCGGTTTGACCCTTCGGACTTGAGGTCCATGGTTCGCGCCGCCTGGCTTCTCGCCCTGATCGCCGCCGCCGGCCTCGCCCAGGCGACGCCAAAGACCCAGCCCGCCCTTGCGGAGATCCTGGATCATTCGCCGCCGGCCGACTGGCGAGAGGTGGATCCGTCCCGCACCCTCTACATGGACCTGCCGCGGGGGCGGGTGGTCATCGAACTCGCCCCCGACTTCGCGCCGAACCATGTCGCCAATATCCTCAAGCTTGTCCGCGCGGGCTATTTCGACGGCGCGGCTATTGTGCGCTCGCAGGACAATTATGTCGTCCAGTGGTCGCAGCCCGACGTAAAACGACCGCTCGGCCAGGCCCAAAGGACCCTTAAGGCCGAGTTCACGCGCCGCTACGGCGCCTCGGCGCCGTTCACGTCACTTCCTGATCGCGACACCTATGCGCCTGAGACAGGCTTTTCCCACGGCTTCCCGGCCGCGCGTGACCCAGCGACCCATCGGACCTGGCTCGCCCACTGCTACGGCATGGTCGGGGCGGGCAGGGACAATGACGCTGATTCCGGCGGCGGGACGGAACTCTATGCCGTCATCGGCCAAGCGCCGCGACAGCTCGACCGCAATGTCACCCTGGTAGGGCGAGTTCTCATCGGGATTGATCTTCTCTCCAGTCTGCCGCGTGGCCACGGCGATCTCGGGTTCTACCAGACTCCCGCCGAACGCATCCCGATCAAGGCGATCCGCCTCGCGTCGGACCTACCGCCAGCCGAACGGCTTCAGATCACGGCGCTGCGCACCGATAGCCCGACCTTTGCGGCCGTGGTCCAGAACCGCCGATACCGTCAGGACGCCTGGTATAAGGTCCCTGCCGGCCACATCGATGTGTGCAACGTGCCCCTGTCGGTGCGGGTCAATGGCAAGCCCTGACCGGGGCGACGCCGGGTCGCAATCCGCTTGACCGCAAGGCGATGGCCACGTCCATTGCCTCGGCCATTGGTCCGCCACAAAGCCGGATCCCGGCAAGGGGGCTGACGTGACCGAGACACCGGCGCAAGACACGCGCGTTCCGCATGATCTGAAGCTCACGCATGTGGCCGCCGTCGCCGCCGGCAACGCCCTGGAATTCTACGACTTCATCCTCTATTCGACCTTCGCGATCTTCATCGGCCAGGCCTATTTTCCAGCCCATGGCGCGGGCGCCAGTCTGCTGTTGTCCCTGGGCACCTTCGGCATCGGCTTCGTCACACGCCCGATCGGCAGCATTGTCCTTGGACGTGTCGGAGACGCCATCGGCCGCAAACCGGCGATGCTGATCTCATTCACCCTCATGGCTCTGGGTCTGCTCGGTGTCGCGGTGACCCCGACCTACGCCCAGATCGGGATGGCCGCGCCGGTCATTGTGATCATCTCAAGGCTGGTCCAGGGATTCGCGCTCGGCGGAGAGGTCGGTCCCAGCACCGCCTATCTCATCGAAGCGGCCCCGCCGCACCGCCGCGGCCTTATCGGATCGATGCAGATCACCAGTCAGAACCTCGCCAATCTGGTTGGGGCGGTCGTTGCGCTGGGCCTATCTCTGCTCTTGCCGAAAGCCGCTCTTGCCGAATGGGGGTGGCGCGCGGCCTTCCTCGTGGGTCTGTTCATCGTCCCGTTCGGCATGATCGTCAGGCGCAGTCTTCACGAGACGGCGCCGCCCAGGGCTGCCGCCGCCGTCCGCCAGCCGTTCCCGTGGCGACTGGTGATCGCCAGCGCCGTCACCTTGGCCGGCGCCACGATGACCACCTACACCGGCAGCTATCTTGTGACTTTCGCCATGGACAGCCTGCGCGTGTCGCCATCGACCGCTTTTGGCATCGGAGTCACCGGCGGCCTGTGCGGCGTCATCTTCTGTCCGATCGGCGGCTGGCTATCCGACCGATACGGCCGACGTTGGGTGATGATTCCGGGTTCGATCCTTACGGCCGCGCTCGTCATCCCGGTCTATTCGTACATGGTCTCCCACCCGACGCCGCTTGCGCTTTACGCCAGCGTCGCGGCAATCGCCGCGCCAACGGCCTTCTCCGGCGCGCCGATCATTCTGGCGATCACCGAATCCTTCCCGGCCCGCATGCGCTGTTTCGCCGTCGGGGTGATCTATGCGGTGACCATCGCCGTTTTCGGTGGCTTCACCCAGCTAGCGATCGCCGCCCTGATCCACACCACCGGCCAGCCAATGGCTATCGGCTACTACCGCCTGGGCGCCACCGTACTGATGGTCATCGGCATGCTGATCCTGCCGGAATCAGCTCCATCTCGGGCCCGCAAATCGCCGCTTGCGGTTGCCGCAGCGCAGGCCTGACGGCAATTGATGAATGGCGCGAGTGACGGGACTTGAACCCGCGGCCTCCGGCGTGACAGGCCGGCGCTCTAACCAACTGAGCTACACCCGCGCGTAGACCGCCCGGAAGCCCAAAGCTCCGGGGCGAGGGGCCGTCTGATAGGTCGGTGCAAGCGGCGCGTCAACCGCGCTGACGGCGCGCCTTCGCAACTGCGGCGCCATCGGTTTGAACCCTCAGGCGCCATGGTCTAGAAGCGGTCCGCGGAGTCCCTTTTGGGCCGCCCAGAAAGCCAAAATGAACGCCTTCCTGCTGCAATATCTTCCAATCGTGATCTTCTTCGCCATTGCCGGAGCGCTTGGCCTGGCGTTCATCCTGGCGGCCGCGATCATCGCCCCTAGCGCGCCCGACCCGGAGAAGCTCTCGAGCTACGAGTGCGGTTTCAACGCCTTCGACGATGCGCGGATGAAGTTCGACGTCCGTTTCTACCTGGTGTCGATCCTGTTCATCATCTTCGATCTCGAGGTGGCCTTTCTATTTCCCTGGGCCGTCGTCCTGATGAAGCTGCCGCACGCGGTGAGCCAGTACGCCTTCTGGAGCATGATCGTGTTCCTGGGCGTTCTGACGGTGGGCTTCATTTATGAATGGAAGAAAGGCGCTCTGGAATGGGAGTGACGGTTCCGAATAAGCCGTCGGCGCTTTCGGCCGGCCGCGTCCAGGTGGAAGGCTTCGATCCCAAGGCTCACGACCTCTATTTCGACGGCGTTTCGGCCCGACTTGCCGATAAGGGCTTCATCGTTGCCGCTGCCGACGACCTGATCAACTGGGCCCGCACGGGCTCGCTGATGTGGATGACCTTCGGGCTCGCGTGCTGCGCGGTGGAGATGATGCAGGCGGCCATGCCGCGCTATGACCTCGAGCGCTTCGGCTTCGCCCCACGCGGTTCGCCCCGTCAATCGGACGTGATGATCGTCGCCGGCACCCTCACCAACAAGATGGCCCCGGCCATCCGCAAGGTCTACGACCAGATGCCTGAGCCGCGGTACGTCATTTCCATGGGCAGCTGCGCCAACGGCGGCGGCTACTACTATTTCAGCTATTCGGTGGTTCGTGGCTGCGACCGGATCATTCCGGTGGACATCTATGTGCCGGGCTGCCCGCCGACGGCCGAGGCGCTGGTTTATGGCGTCCTGCAGTTGCAGAAGAAGATTCGCCGCACCGGAACGATCGATCGATGATCTGGAGGATATCGGACGAAGAGCTCGGAACGCTGGGAGAGAGGATCGTCGCCGCCGTCGGCGCGCGCTCATGCCAGATTGCCCACGGCGAGCTGACCGTCAGCGCCGAGGCGGAGGACATCGCCAACGTCCTGACCAAGCTCAGGGATAATCCTGATTTCGCCTTCCAGCAGCTGATCGACATCTGCGGCGCTGACTATCCGCAGCGCCAAAAACGGTTCGACGTTGTCTATCACCTGCTATCGCTGACCAAGAACCGGCGGGTGCGGGTGAAGGTCGAGGCGGATGAGGCGACGGCCGTCCCGTCCGCGACCGGCGTCTATCCCTGTGCCGACTGGTTCGAGCGCGAAGCCTTCGACATGTACGGGATCTATTTCTCGGGCCATCCGGACCTACGTCGGCTGCTGACCGACTACGGCTTCCAGGGCCATCCCCTGCGCAAGGACTTCCCGATGAGCGGCTTCGTCGAGGTCCGCTACGACGAGGAGCAGAAGCGGGTGGTCTATGAGCCGGTGAAGATCACCGCCTTCCGCGCCTTCGATTTCCTCTCGCCGTGGGAGGGCGCGGCCTACGCCATGCCGGGCGAGGAGCGGTCGGAG
>DASXCH010000150.1:0-11276 GCA_036491275.1 Caulobacteraceae bacterium | reverse complement strand
GATCGAGTCGGAGGGCGTCAGGCGAGCCAGGACGTGGTCGGAAGGCGCGGATCTGCGCCTGTGGGTCGTCGACCGCGCCGAGGCTTCAGGCCTGTGGCGGGAGGCGCTGGACCTCGTCTGCCAGGGCGACATCTGTGTACTGAACAAATCTGATCAGCCGGCCGGCGCTGACGAAGCCGCCGCCATTCGGGCCGCCAAGGGTCGAGGCGTCGATGTGATTTCCCTCTCGCTTCTGGCGGAAGGCGCTTCAACGGTGGAAGCGGCCCTGTCCGTCCGTGTGCGGCAGGATCTGTCGGGAGCGGAGTTCCCGGCGGCGACCCGGGCCCGTCACGAGGCTCTACTACGGGAGGCGCGCGACCACCTTGGGCGGGCTCTGTCGCAGCTGGACGAGCCAGAACTCGCGGCTGAGGACGCCCGCCTGGCGGCCCGATCGCTTGAGCGGATCAGCGGCCGGATTGGCGCCGAGGACATCCTTGGAAGGGTCTTCGCAACCTTCTGTATCGGCAAGTGAGCTGTTTCACGTGAAACAGAAGCGGGCGGGGATGTTTCACGTGAAACCATGCCGGATCGACCCGCGCCGCTCGTTGGAGTATGAAGCCGGGCTCCATGCCCCTCATGCCCACGACCTTTGATGTGATCGTCATCGGCGGCGGCCACGCCGGCTGCGAGGCCGCGGCCGCGGCCGCTCGCTATGGCGCGCGCACGGCGTTGCTGACTCACAAGCTCGAGACGATTGGCGAGATGTCCTGCAACCCTGCAATCGGAGGCCTTGGGAAGGGCCATCTGGTGCGCGAAATCGACGCCCTCGATGGTCTCATGGGACGGGTGGCCGACGCCGCGGGAATCCAGTTCCGAATGTTGAACCGGTCGCGGGGGGCCGCCGTGCGGGGACCTCGAGCGCAAATGGACCGAGGCCTCTATCGCTCGGCCATGCGGACGGCGCTCGCGGGCGTCGGCAATCTCGAACTCCACGCTGCCGCGGTGGAGGACCTCCTGGTCGAGGGCGGTCGGGTGGCCGGCGTCGTCGACGCGGCGGGGACGGTCTGGCGAGCCGCAAGTGTCGTTCTGACGACGGGCACCTTCCTGAAAGGCGTTATCCATCGGGGGGATGAACGGGAAGCCGCCGGCCGCGTGGGCGAAGCGCCGTCGATCGGGCTGTCCGACCGACTCTACGGGCTGGGCCTGAAGATGGGTCGGCTCAAGACCGGCACGCCGCCACGCCTCGATGGCCGGACCATCGCGTGGGACGGCCTGGAGATGCAGGCGGGCGACGAACCGCCAGTGCCGTTCTCATTCCTCACGGCCGGTATCGGTCGTCCACAAATGCGCTGCGGAATCACGGCGACGACGGTGCAAACCCACGCGATCATTCGGGAAAACCTGGCGGAATCGGCCGTCTATGGAGGAAGGCTGCAGGGGCGGGGTCCCCGTTACTGCCCGTCTATCGAAGACAAGGTCGTGCGGTTCTCGGACCGCGATAGCCATCAGATTTTCCTTGAGCCGGAAGGGATTGACGATCCCACGGTCTACCCGAACGGAATCTCGACTTCAGTCTCCGCTTCGACGCAAGACGCTTTTCTGCGCACGATTCCGGGCCTCGGCGACGTCAAGGTAATCCGCCATGGCTACGCCATCGAATACGACTATGTGGATCCGCGCGAACTGACACCTTCGCTCGAAACCAAGCGCCTTCCCGGCCTCTACCTCGCCGGACAGATCAACGGCACCACCGGATATGAAGAAGCTGCCGCCCAGGGCCTGATGGCTGGGCTGAATGCGGGCCGGGCTGTCGGCGGCGCCGCGCCCGCCGTGCTGGGCCGCGACGAGGCCTATATCGGGGTGATGATCGACGATCTGGTGACGTCCGGCGTGACTGAACCCTATCGGATGTTCACCAGCCGCGCGGAGTACCGCCTGCGCCTTCGCGCCGACAATGCCGATCAGCGCCTGACGCTGCGTGGCGAATCGTTCGGATGCGTCGGTGCGGCGCGGTCTGTGGCCTTCGCGGCGAAATCTGCCGACCTCGAGGCGGCCAGGAAGAGAGCCTTGGCCCTGTCGATGACCCCGCAAGAGGCCGCTCGCGCCGGCTTCCGGGTCAACCCCGATGGCCAGAAACGCAACCTTTTCCAGCTCTTGGCCCGAAAGGACATCAGCTTCGACGCCCTGGCGGCGATCTGGCCGGAACTCCGGACCTGGTCCGCGGACGCTCGCGATCAGATTGAAATCGATGCGGCCTATCAGGGCTATCTCGACCGGCAGGAGGCCGACGTCGAACTCTTCCGCCGTGACGAAGATCTCGCCCTTCCCGTCGACCTGGACTACGCGGCGCTCGGCGGTCTCTCAAATGAGGCGCGCGAGAAGCTGGCCGGGGTGCGGCCGGCGACGCTCGGCCAGGCCTCTCGGATCGAAGGCGTCACGCCTGGCGCCCTGACGGCCCTCCTCGCTCATGCGCGACGCCGCCGGGCCGCCTGAGGATCTGCGGAAGGAATTGAGCGAGCTGGGCCTCGACGAGGCCCGTCTCGCCGACGCCATCCGATTTCGCCGCCTGCTCGAGGCGGGCAATGAGCGCATGAACCTCGTCGGCACCAGCACGCTGGCCGATTTCTGGCGGCGCCACTTCCTCGATAGCGCGCAACTCCTGCGACTGGCGCCGAGCGCGAGACGCTGGGCCGACCTCGGGGCTGGTGCGGGATTTCCTGGCGTGGTCCTGGCGATCTTCCTGAAGGGCGAGCCGGGGGCCGAGATCCATCTCGTCGACAGCATGACCAAGCGCTGCGTTTTCCTTGAGGAGGTTGTCAGAACCCTGGGTCTGCCGGCGCACGTGCACAACGCGCGGGCCGAAGCCGTGGTGCTGAAGGTCGACGTCGTCGCCGCCCGCGCCTGCGCCCCTCTGACCCGCCTGCTGGGCTTCGCCAGACCTTCCCTGACAGGGCGCACAAGAGGTCTTTTTCTCAAAGGCGCGGAGGTTGACTCAGAGCTTGCGGAGGCGCGGAAATCATGGCGATTCAAGGTGACGTCTCATCCGAGCCTGAGCGATCCGCGCGGGCGAGTCCTTGAGATCACGGAGCTCGCGCGTGGCCACTAAGCCATTGAAAATATTGGCGATATCGAATCAGAAGGGCGGCGTTGGCAAAACCACCACGGCGATCAACCTGGGCACCGCCCTGGCGGCGGTCGGCGAGCGGGTGCTGCTCGTCGATACCGATCCACAGGGAAACGCCTCGACCGGCCTCGGGGTCCCGCCTCCGGCCCGCAAGCTCACAGCCTATGACGTGCTCATGGAAGAGACTCCGGTCGCCTCGGCGGTCGTCGAGACGGCCGTCCCGGGACTCGATCTGCTGCCCTCGGAACCGGACCTTTCCGGGGTGGAGCTGGAGTTGGGCGCCAAGCCGCGGCGGGCCTATCGGTTGCGCGACGCTCTGGCGCCGGTGCGGGCCGACGGCCGCTACAGCTATGCGCTGATCGACTGCCCGCCCTCGCTCAACTTGCTGACCCTGAACGCCATGGCGGCCGCCGACTCGGTGCTGGTGCCGTTGCAATGCGAGTTCTTCGCCCTCGAGGGCCTCTCTCAACTCATGCACACCATCGATCTGGTGAAGGGCGCCCACAATACGTCGCTGACGATCCAGGGCATCGTCCTGACCATGTACGACCGCCGCAACACGCTCTCGAAGCAGGTGGCCAGGGACGTCCGCGACTATCTGGGCGACACGGTCTACCAGACGATGATTCCCAGAAACGTGCGCGTCTCCGAGGCGCCGGGATTCGGCAAGCCGGTGCTGCTCTATGACCTCGAGTGCGCGGGCAGCCAAGCCTACATCGAATTGGCCCGCGAACTGCTGACGCGGGAAGGGAAGGGCAAACATGGCTGAGAACCGGCGGGGACTGGGGCGGGGCCTTTCGGCCCTGATGGAAGAGGCGCAGTCGGCGACCACACAGGAGGCGCGCCGGGCGGCGGGGGTGCAGGAACAGCCCATCGAACTTGTCCGCCGGAACGCCGATCAGCCCAGGCGGCATTTCGACACCGAGGATCTGCAGGAACTGGCTGACTCCATCCGCGAGCGTGGCGTGATCCAGCCGATCCTCGTCAGGCCCGTGGCCGAGGCGCCGGGCGAATACCAGATCGTCACGGGCGAGCGGCGCTGGCGGGCGTCGCAGCTCGCCGGCTTGCACCTGATCCCGGCCCTCGTTCGAGAGCTCGACGACCTCGAGGTGCTCGAAATTGCGATGATCGAGAATATCCAGCGCGCGGACCTCAACGCGCTGGAGGAAGCCCGCGGTTACGCGGTGATGATCAAACGGTTCAATCGCACCCACGAAACAATCGCCGGGATTGTCGGCAAGAGCCGAAGCCACGTCGCCAACACCCTGCGCCTGATGCGGCTGCCCGACCGGGTGCAGGAGCACCTGGAGGCTGGGCGGCTCACCGCCGGCCATGCCCGCGCCCTGCTCGACCTCGAGGACGCCGAGGCCCTGGCCGAACGGATCATCCGCGGCGACCTCAATGTGCGTCAGGCCGAGGCCCTGGCTCGGCGGGCCCGCACCGCCTCCGAACCTGGCGGCAAGCCGAAGAAGAAGCCGTCGAAGAATGCCGATACCGCGGCGCTGGAGAGCGATCTCGCCGAGGTGTTGGGTCTGAAGGTCGAGATCCGCGACCAGGGGGGCGCCGGCGCGGTGCGCATCGCCTACCAGAGCCTGGAACAGCTCGACGACCTGTGCGCGCGGCTGATGCGACCGCCGCCGGGCCGCAAGCGGGATTAGCCCGGCCGTCTAGAAGCCCCTGGGCCAGGTCCGGGTGGAGTCCAGTGGCTCGCCCGTCTCGAGCAGGCTCTTGAGGCTGGACAGGATCCCCGGCCATCCCTGCGACACGCTGGCGATCATCTTCGAGCCCTTTAAGTCGCTCTCGTGCGTCAGGGACAACCGCACGGCGTCGCCCAGTGTCTCCAACTCATAGGTGCGGCGGGTATAGCCTTCGTCCGCCAGACCGGGAATGAACTCGTTGCGCCAACTGACGCTGAGGCGTGGCGGCGGTTCGAACTCGAGCACCTTTCCGGCTCCGCCGACACGGCCGTCGGGAATCCGGAGGAGCCAGTCTGAGCCGACCGTCCAGTCGCACTCCTGGACGGTCTCCTGCCAGAACCGGCGCGTGAAACTCGGCTCCATCAGCGCCCGCCAGACCGTTTCCTGCGGGGCGCGGATGTAGATGACGTAGAAATAGCGGTCGCTCGCCATGGCGGGGACTCCTTTCAGGCGTCTTGGTTCAGGGGTTCGCCCAGCGGCGCGCCAGTCTCGAGCAGGCTCTTGAGGCTCGAAAGGATCATCGGCCAGCCGCCGGAGACGGCTTCGATCAGCTTGGAACCTTCGACATCGATCTCGTGCGTGACCGCCAGGCGCGTGACGTCGTGCTCTTCCGAGATCTCGATCGTGCAGCGCGAAAAGCCCTCGGCCTTCAATTCCGGCATGAATTCGTTGCGCCATTCAAGGACCAGCCGGCGCGGCGGGTCGATCTCCACCACGCGACCGGCGTCGGCGATCCGGCCGTCGGCGAAGGTCATCTTCCAGTCCGCGCCCGGCGTCCAGTCGGAGACCTGGGTGACGCCGTGCCAGTAAAGCCTGGTCTGTTCCGGCTGGGTGAGGGCGTCCCACACCCTCTGCGGCGCGGCGCGGATAAAGGTCACGTAGACGAAGCGGCTAGTCTTACTCATCGGAGTTCTCCAGGGCTTGCTTGAGGTCGGCCAGCGCGCGCAGGGGCGCCCGCTGGAACTGGCCGATCCAGCGATCGGCGATCTCCTGAATCGGCACGGGATTGAGGTGGTGCAGGCGTTTGCGGCCACGCCGCTCGCTGACCACCAGGTTGGCCGCCTCCAGGATATTGAGGTGCTTGGTCACCGCCTGCCGGCTCATGGCGTGGCCCAGGCAGAGCTCGCCCAAGGTCTGGCCCCCGCGTTCGCGGAGGCTGTCGAGGAGGGCGCGCCTGACCGGATCGGCCAGGGCCTTGAAGACGGGATCAGCGTCCATGGCGGCTTATATGCAACTATATGGTTGCCTATTCAAGCGCGAGCTTCGAAGAATGTCGCAAGGCGCGGTTGAGGGACGGCGGCGCATGCTAATGAGGCGCGGAGCGATGGAGGTGTGACGTGAACTCAAGGGCCGGGGCGATGCTGGCGTTGCTGCTGTCAGTCGCTGGAACCTCAGTGGCGGGCCCGCTCGAGGACGGGAAGGCCGCCCTCGCCAAAATGGATTATGCGACCGCCTTGCGGCTTCTCAGCCCGCTGGCCTCGGGGGGGAATCCAGCTGCGGAATACGAGATCGCCATCATGTATGTCGGCGGCCAGGGCGTGCCGAAGAACGACGCCACCGCCGCCGCTTGGCTGCAGAAGTCGGCGACACAAGGAGACGCCAATGCCGAGCTGTTGCTGGCGCTCTTCTACGCCCGCGGTCAAGGCGTCCCGCAGGACGACAAGCTGGGCCTCGCCTGGCTCGCCAAGGCGGCGGCGCAAGGCGGCCCTGACGCCCAGGGTCAACTGCGCGGGATCTACTACTACAACCGGGGCGCCTATGATCACGGCGTCGCCCTGACCTCCGATCAGATCGCGGCCAGGGCCCTGCCTGGCCTGCGTGAACTGGCGGACAGCGGCGACGCCATGGCCCAACTGGCGCTCGGATCCATCTACGAACACGGGCGAGGCGCCCCGAAGGACGAAGCTCAGGCGGCCGCTTGGTACCGACGCGCGGCCGACCAGGGCGTTCGCAACGCCCAGATCGCTTTGGCCGGGATGTATCGCGACGGTCGCGGCTTGGCCAAGGATCCGGCTGCGGCCGCTTACTGGCTGAACGCCGCCAAGGCCCAGGACGCCAAAGCGCCGCCGGCGCTGGTCAGCCCGGGCGCGAAAAAACCGGGTTGACGGCTTCCAGTGCTGTGCGGACCGCCACAGTGCCCTGAGCCATCATCTCGCCGACAGTGACGGCGGCGGCGTCCGGCAGGACGTCGGCGATTCACACCAGCCGGCTTCCCTGCGCCTCCGCCAATCCGTGGAACGATGCATTGTGGTGGGTGAGGCGCTCGCTGCGCACCGAATAGGCGAGCCGGCGCGCGCTCTCATCTATGTCGACGATAACCTCCCGCGCCACCAGGCCGTTGGCGAAGGTGACGAGACGGGCGCCATCTTCCAACGTCGTATCGACGACGAATCCTGGGGCGAAACGGGTGTGGACCGCGCCGACGTCTCGCACGACGTCCCAGACCTTGTCCGGAAGGGCGGCCAGACCGATTTCCTTGCGGATCGAAGCCATGTTCAAGCGCTCCATAATTGAGCGGCCATTGTCTCGCCGCTGCGTCTCGCCGGCTGGCGGATTTCGGACCCTGTCGGCGCTCAGAGCCCCAGCCGCCGCGCCCGGCCGGCAAAGTTCAGCGCCAGGCGTTCGGCGATCAGCTCGTCCGGCGCGCCGGCCTGCTTGCAGGCCTGGTCTGCGGCCAGAAGTTCAGGCTGGGCCGTGTCGAGTTCGGCCAGGGTCCAGGCTCGAGCCTGGCGCGTCACTTCCCGTTCGGCCTTCCAGAAAACGCCCGCGCCCTTGACCGCTTCCTGCAGCGACGCCCCGGACTGATGGGCGATCGCCACGCGCCGGAGCCTCGCCAGATGGCTGCTCATGGCGCGCACCGCCGCGGCGCCGCCCATGCCTTCCCGCGCCGCGCGCCTCAGGCTTGCGTGAGCCGCCGCCAGCCGGCCTCCAAAAGCTTCGCTGGCCGCCTCGGCGAGGGACGCCTCCGGCTCGACACCAAGAAAGTCTTCCAGATCCTTGGGACCGGCCGTCACACCCGAGCCGGGGCCGAGGTAGAGGATCAGCCGCTCGATCTCCTGGCGGGCCACGCCGCGCTCGTGTGGAAGGCGCTGCACGAAGACCTGCTGGGCTTCGGCGGTGAGAGCCAGATTCTCCTTCGCCAGGGCCTCGCGCGTGAACTGGATGAGATCGCCGGCCTCGTCCTCGTAACAAGGAATGACGGCGCAACCGGCCGCCTTCTCAGCGAGCTTCCTCAGGCCCGAGTCCCGGCCGAGATCGCCGGCTTCGACGAGCAGGAAGGCGTCGGGATTGAGCCGGCCCTCGAGATGGGCGGTGAGCGCTTCGCCCACCGTGCGCTCGGCCTTCGCCGCCTCACCCAGCCGCAGGCGGACGAGCCGCCGGCCGCCGATCATCGAAAACGCTGCCAGCTCTTCCTCCAGACGCGCAGGTTCGGCGTCGATGTCGGTTTCCGTGAGCAAGGCGGTGTCGAAGGGGTCGTCCGGCCGGTCGGTGAGGCGGGCGGCGAGAGCGGCGGCGCGCTCGCGGACCACGCCAAGGTCGCGTCCATAGATCACGGCGGCGCGAAACTCCGGACCGGGCGATTTCAGGAACCGGTCGATATCGGGCCGGCGCTTGAGGATCATGGCGAGCGCCCCTTCAGGGCGTCTTGGGCGTGTTGGCGGCCATCCAGGCGGCGAGCTCGATCTCGATCTTGCGAGCGGCGTCGGAGGCGGCGCGCTGCTGGCTGTCCTGGCGCGCGGCGATACCGGCGTAGGGGTCGTTGGCGGCATCGTAGCTGACCTCGCTGACCACGCGTCCGGCGTGCGCCACGTGGCCCGAGGCTATGTTCGTGAGCGTGTAGGTCACGGTCAGGCCCACAAGATAGCGCTGGGCGTAGTTGTTGAGGGTGAGGCCGCGCGGGTTGCGGGTCTGGACGACCTCAAATTCCAGCCGCCACAGCGGAGCGTCGCCCTTGTCCTTGGCGAGGTCGTCATCGAGCGACTCGCGGATGAGGTAGGCCACGCGACCGTCCGGGGCCTTCACATCGATCGACGACAGGTTTTTCGAGAGGCCCGGCGTGGCGTAGAGCGGGGTGAAGCCACAGCCCGCCAAGGCCGCCGCGCAGAAGAGCCCGATGATGAGGACCGCGGCCCGTCTCATGCCGGTTCGGTCACCAGGTTCGCAATCCGGTCCGGCACGTGGATGAATCTCACCACCTTCACACCCTGAAGCTTGGGTCCGATCTCCGAGTCGGCGCTGATCAGCTCCCACACCTCGTCCTTTGTGGCTCCGGCCGGCGCGCGGATCTCGCCGCGTCGCTTGCCATCGATCTGCACCGGCAGAACCTTGACGTTGTCTTCCGCCAAGGCCGGATCGTAGACCGGCCAGGACGCAACCGCCACCAGTCCCTCGTTTCCGAGTCGCGCCCAGCATTGCTCGGCCAGATGGGGCGCAAAGGGCGCCACCAGCCGGGCCAGGGCGTCGAGCGCCTCGGCGCGCGCCGTGACCAAGGCCGGCGTGGCGCCCTCGGCGGGCGTGGTGCGAAGCGTCCCCACGAACTCATAGATCCGGGCGATGGCGCTATTGAAGCGGAATCCATCCAAGGCCTCGGTGACGGCCTTGATCGTATGGTGCGTCGCCCTGCGCATCGCTGTCGCGGCTGGATCTTCGCTCCCGCCTGAGGCTGGCCGCACCGGCTGGGAATCGAACTCCGCCCAGATGCGGTTCACAAGGCGCCAGGCGCCTTCGACCCCGGCGGTGGTCCACTGCACGTCCCGGTCCGGCGGCGAGTCCGACAGCACGAAGAGGCGCGTGGCGTCGATGCCGTAGGTGTCGGCGATGTCGGCGGGCGCAACCACGTTGCGCTTGGACTTCGACATCTTTTCCGCGTCGCCGATGACCAGCGGCTCGCCAGTGGTCGCGTCCAGGGCGCGCCGCGTCGCGCCCTCCTGAGCGATCCTGACCGCCTTGGGCTCGACCCACTCGCCATTCTGACGCCGATAGGTCTCGTGGGTCACCATGCCCTGGGTGAAGAGGCCGGCGAACGGCTCGTCGATCTTGAGCATGCCCTGATCGCGCAGGGCCCGGGTGACGAAGCGGGCGTAGAGCAGATGGAGGACGGCGTGCTCGATCCCGCCGATGTACTGGTCCACCGGCAGCCAGCGGTCGGCGGCCGGCCCGATGGGCGCCTCGGCGTGCGGATCGGCGAAGCGGGCGAAATACCAGGAAGAGTCGACGAAGGTGTCGAGCGTGTCGGTCTCGCGCTCGGCCGGGCCGCCGCACTCAGGGCAGGCGACGTGCTTCCAGGTGGGATGACGGGCGAGCGGATTGCCCGGCAGGCTGAAGTCGAGCTCCTCGGGGAGCCGTACCGGCAGGTCTCTCTCCGGCGCCGGGACGAGGCCGCACTTGGAACAGTGGATCACCGGGATCGGACAGCCCCAGCCACGCTGGCGAGAGACGCCCCAGTCGCGCAGGCGATAGACCACCGCGCCCGTGCCCTGGTTGGCCCCCTCCGCGCGGGCGACGGCGGCCGCCTTGGCGGCTTCGACCTCGAGCCCATTCAGGAAGGCAGAATTGTAGATCCGGCCCGGTCCCGTCCAGGCCTCGTTCCCGACCTGGAAGGTCTTCGGGTCCTCACCGGCCGGCAGCACCACCGGCTTCACCGGCAGGCGATACTTTCGGGCGAATTCGAGGTCGCGCTGATCATGCGCCGGGCAGCCGAAGATCGCTCCGGTGCCGTAGTCCATGAGGACGAAGTTCGCGACCCAGACAGGCAAGAGCCAGTCCGGATCGAACGGGTGGCGCACCCTGACGCCGGTGTCGTAGCCGAGCTTCTCGGCCGACTCGATTGCGGCTTCGGACGTGCCCCCGCGCCGGCAGTCCGTCAGGAATTTCGCCAGGGCCGGGTCGCCCGCCGCTAGGCTTCCAGCAAAGGGATGGTCTGCGGCCAGGGCCAGAAAGCTTGCGCCGAACAGGGTGTCCGGGCGGGTCGTATAGACCTCGAGGCCGCCCTCCCCGTGGGCAAAGTCGAAGCGCAGCTCCAGGCCCGTCGATCGGCCGATCCAGTTCTCCTGCATGATCCGGACTTTGTCCGGCCAGCGGTCCAGGGTTTTCAGCCCCTCCAGGAGCTCATCGGCGTAGCGGGTGATGCGCAGAAACCATTGGGTCAGCTTCTTGCGTTCCACGGGCGCGTCGGATCGCCAGCCTCGGCCGTCGATGACCTGCTCATTGGCGAGCACGGTCATATCGACCGGATCCCAGTTGACCAGTCCTTCCTTGCGATAGGCGAGGTCACTGGCCCACAGCTTGAGAAACCAGGCTTGCTGGCGGCCATAGTACTCCGGATCGCAGGTGGCGAACTCGCGCGACCAGTCCAGCGCCAGGCCCAGCCGTTTCAGCTCGTCGCGCATGAAATCGATGTTGCCGAGCGTCCAGGCGCGCGGATCGACCCCGCGCTCGGCCGCCGCGTTTTCGGCCGGCAGGCCGAACGCGTCCCA
>DASXCH010000149.1:0-2391 GCA_036491275.1 Caulobacteraceae bacterium | reverse complement strand
CTCGACCCCCGCCTTGGCGAGGACATCGAGCGCCGACTGCAGCAGCTCGGGCCGCGCGCCGAGCAGCGTCACGTCGCCCCCGGTCATCGCCACCGCCATCGCGTAGGTGCCGGTCTCGATGCGGTCGGGCAGCACGCTGTGGCGCGCGCCGTTGAGCTTGGTCACGCCCTCGATAACGATGCGCGAGGTGCCGGCGCCGGAAATCTTTGCGCCCATCTTGTTGAGGCAGTCGGCGACGTCGGCGATCTCGGGCTCGCGCGCCGCGTTCTCGATCACGCTCGTACCGTTCGCGAGCGCGGCCGCCATCAGCGCCGTGTGGGTGCCGCTGACCGTGACCTTGGGGAAGACGATCTCGGCGCCCCTGAGGCCCTTCTTGGCGCGCGCGATCACGTAGCCGCTGTCGATCTCGATGGCGGCGCCGAGCCGCTCGAGCACCATGATGAGCAGATCGACCGGCCGCGTGCCGATCGCGCAGCCGCCCGGCATCGACACCTTCGCCTCGCCCATGCGGGCGACCAGCGGCGCGATCACCCAAAAGCTCGCGCGCATCTTCGAGACGAGCTCGTAGGGCGCCGTGGTGTCGACGATCTTGGCGGCGGAGATGTGCAACGTCTGGCCCTGATACTCGGTGTCGCCCGGCCGCTTGCCGCCGATCATGATGTCGACGCCGTGGTTACCCAGGATGCGCTGCAGCTGGCTCACGTCGGCGAGCCGCGGCACGTTGTCGAGGATGAGCGTCTGGTCGGTGAGCAGGCCCGCGATCATCAGCGGCAGCGTCGCGTTCTTCGCGCCCGAGATCGGGATAGCGCCGTTGAGCGGCCGCCCGCCCACGATCCTGATGCGATCCATTTATGTCTCCCCGCGGCCCGCGTTCCGTCCCCTTGGGCCGCCCGTGGTTCAGTCAGGCCCGGATTAAGGCGAAAGTCGGGTCCGGTTGCCGGTTTCAGCGGCCCTGCGCGTCCGGCGTGCGCTCGGGCTTGTCGGGTGTCGCATCGTCGGCGGCTCGTCCGCGCGCCTGCGTCTTGCGCCGTTTCAGGTTCTCCTTGAGCGCCGCCGCGAGCCGCTCGGCCCGCCGGTCGTGCTCATTGACCTTATCCCCGCCCTTGCGTTCGGTCATGGCAGGGTCTTAGCGCGAACCGGACCTCGTGTCCCGGCCTCAGACCATCCGGTCGTGTCTCAGTTCGATTGAGGCAACGCAAGAGCCGCCACCCGCTTCTGAACGGTAGCCCGCATTTCGCATCGTCGATCAGTCGCGCAACGTCCGCCATGTCCATCAGTTTGTCCGTCAGGCCAGCCGCCATGGCGGGGGTCATCCTGTGCGCCTTGTGCGTCCTGATCCAGTTGTACCAGACAGTGTAGAGGGCAACCATGTGCATGTGGTTTTCGACCTTTTTCGAGTAGCCGGTCGTCAGTCTCGTGAACCTCCGCATGTGCATCCGCGTAGCTACTTCGACCAGCGGGACTTGGCGGCCTTCGCCGCGATCTCTTTGCGCCTCTTTGCGGATAGTCCTTTGGCGCGGGCCGCGCCGCCCTTGCGGCCGAGCGCAACCGCGGCCGGGTCCTTGCCCTCCGATTCGGGCGAGCGGCCGTAGTCCTCCGATTCCTCGCCGGTGGCGATCCGCATGACCCTCACGGCGTTGCCGATCACGTCAGCAGGGCGTTTTTCGCCTTTTGGTCCTCTCGGCATCTTCCGCCGCTCCATGCTTTGCGCTAAGCATACGCGAATCATGCCCTCCACACCACCCAAAAAATGACCGGCGGAAGGGGTCGCCCTTCAGCTGTTCGGGTTATATGTTCTTAAGAAATCGCTGAGCTATCCTCAGCCCAGAATCAACGAGGAGGACCACGTGGCCATACGCAAGGCGACAATCAGAAAGGCGCCAGCGCGCCCTGAACTGGACCGGTTGCTCGAACAGGCCCGGCAAACCGGGGTCACAGAGGACCAGCTGCGCGAGCAACGGGCCAGCTTCGCCTATGGGAACGCTCCGGAAAATTCGAGGATCACGAAGGAGTCGGCTCGAACGGCAGCGGGCAGCCTCCGCTTAGCCCGCACCTAGGACCTGCCCATAAGAGAGCGAAGCCCGGTGGCCACCGGGCTTCGCGTGGGACCGCCCATGATTGTGTCAGAGGGTGACGACCGCGACCTCTACGACCGGGTTCAGGAACAGAACTTGGTCCGGCAATATGACTTCCTGACAACCTGCATTGAGATCGGACTCATTCAGGGACATACGGCCCTCGATAAGTACACGCTGTGGGCGCTGAATCACGTTGCTGTGGCGAACATCTCGCAATTCGGCGGCCGCTTCCGCGAAGAGCCAATCTACGTTGGTAATCACATCCCCCCGCATTTCCGTGATGTCCCAGAACTCATGGACCGGTTCATTTCGA
>DASXCH010000148.1:0-20329 GCA_036491275.1 Caulobacteraceae bacterium | reverse complement strand
AAGTTTGGCACCTCGATGTCGGCTCATCACATCCTGGGGGTGGAGCAGCTCCCAAGGGTTCGGCTGTTCGCCGATTAAAGTGGTACGTGAGCTGGGTTCAGAACGTCGTGAGACAGTTTGGTCCCTATCTGCCGTGGGTGTTCGAAGCTTGAGAGGATCTGTCCCTAGTACGAGAGGACCGGGATGGACATACCTCTGGTGGACCTGTCGTGGCGCCAGCCGCGCAGCAGGGTAGCTAAGTATGGACGGGATAACCGCTGAAAGCATCTAAGCGGGAAACCCACCTCAAAACAAGGCTTCGCCGAGAGCCGTGATAGACCATCACGTTGATAGGCCAGGTGTGGAAGCGCCGCGAGGCGTGTAGCTTACTGGTACTAATCGCTCGATAGGCTTGATCGTTCTTATCAAAACTCATGCGCGTCGAAATAGATCGACGCTGGCAATGATGTCATCGAAACATCCTCTTTGCTGACCTGGTAGCTATGCCGGAGGTTCCCCACCCGATCCCATCTCGAACTCGGTCGTTAAGTCCTCCAGGGCCGATGGTACTTCGTCTCAAGGCGCGGGAGAGTAGGTCGCGGCCAGGTCTGCCAAGAGGATGTTCCGTTCAACCGACCCTTCATCACGTCCTATATTTTGCGCCGGTTTGACGCGGGGTGGAGCAGCCCGGTAGCTCGTCAGGCTCATAACCTGAAGGTCACAGGTTCAAATCCTGTCCCCGCACCCAACCTCGATCGAAGGGCCCGGCGTTCGCGCCGGGCCCTTTGCTTTTCCAGGCCCCTTGCGTTGCCAGTCCCTCCGCGGCAGAAGCGCTAACGGGATTCCGCTAAGAGGTTCGCATGGAGTCGGCCGTCTCCCGACAGCGGGAGATCCTGAGCAAGGTCCCGGCGGTCACCCTGACCTTCTGGATCATCAAGATCCTCGCCACGACTCTCGGCGAGACCGGCGGCGACAGCGTCACCATGACATGGCTTGGGGAAACGACGCCAGAGGCCAATCCCTTCGGATATCTGATCGGCACGGGTATCTTTGCCGTGGCGCTGGCGGCGCTCGTCTGGCTCCAGATCTGGGCACGGCGGTTCAACCCTTGGATCTATTGGGCGACCATTGTCGCCTCGACCACGGCGGGTACGACTTTGGCTGACCTCGCCGACCGTTCGTTGGGGATCGGCTACACCGGCGGCTCGTCCTTGCTGTTCGCGGCCGTTATGGTCTCACTTGGGGTTTGGTACCTGTCAGAGCGAACGATCTCGGTCGACACAGTCTCCACGCCCCGGGTCGAGGTCTTCTACTGGGTCACCATCACCTTTTCCCAGACTCTTGGAACAGCGCTGGGGGACTGGGTCGCCGACACGGGCGGATTCGGGTTCGGCGGCGGGGTCATGCTCTTTGCCGGTGCGCTCGCGGTCGTGGCCGCGCTCAACTACTGGACCAGGATTTCCAAGGTCGCCCTCTTCTGGGCGGCTTTCATCCTAACCCGGCCGCTTGGTGCAACCGCCGGCGATCTCCTGGATAAACCTCTAGCCGACGGCGGGCTGAACCTCAGCCGGCCGCTGGCATCGTTGGCGATCGCTGTGATCATGATCGCCTGCGTCGCCATCTTCCCACAGAAGGCCGGCCGTCATCCCAGTGCGGCCTAGGCCTCAGTTTGGCTGGGCGGTGGTGCGCAGGTAGGGCTTGTGAGTCTTGAATTCACCGAAGGTCGCCTTCGCGTCTTCGTCCGAGACTGCGGTGACGATGATCACGTCCTCGCCCTTCTTCCAGTCTGATGGTGTGGCCACCTTGTGCTTGGCGGTGAGTTGCAGGGCGTCGATCACGCGAAGGATCTCCTGAAAATTCCTGCCGACGCTCATCGGATAGACGAGAATCAGTTTGATCTGCTTATCAGGCCCGATAATGAAAACGTTTCGCACCGTGGCGTTGTTGGCCGGAGTGCGGCCCTCGCTCGTGCCCTCCGTGTCCGCCGGCAACATTCCGTAGAGTTTGGAGACCTTGAGGTCAGCGTCGGCTATCATCGGGAAGTTGGGGGCGGTACCCTGGGTCTCGGCGATGTCGGCGCTCCAGCGCTTATGGTTGTCGGCGGGATCCACCGACAGGCCGATCACCTTCACACCGCGCTTGTCGAATTCTGGCTTCAGCCTGGCCACGGCCCCGAGTTCGGTGGTGCAAACCGGCGTGAAGTCCTTTGGATGCGAGAAGAGCACCACCCAGTGGCCATCGATCCAGTCGTGAAAATGGATGGGTCCCTCGGTCGTCTCCTGGGTGAAATCGGGCGCTACATCATTGATTTTCAAGGTCATGGACCAGGTCCTCCTTCGCCTGCGATCGGCCCCGTCCTCTGAGATGGGGTCTTAGCGGCGACATGGCCAGCGGGCAATCTTCACGCCCCCCATGCTGAGGCTCAGAGGACACCTTCATGAGTCAGGAGCCAGCGTTTGCGTTCGAGGCCGCCGCCGTAGCCGGTGAGATCGCCGCTCTTGCCGATCACGCGATGACACGGATTGACGATCGCAATCGGATTGGCGCCGTTGGCCAGGCCGACGGCCCGCACCGCCTTGGGCCGGCCGATCGCTTCCGCCTGCTGGGCGTAGGACCGGGTCGCGCCGGCCGGTATGTTGCGAAGGGCCCCCCACACGGCCTCCTGGAATGGAGTGCCGTTGGTCGCCACCTTGATGCGGTCGAGAGCCTTTAGATCACCCTTGAAATAGGCCTCGAGCGGCTCCCGGATCGACGCCGGCGCCTTTCCTTCCGTAATCGGAGCATCGCCGTATTGGCGGCGCATGAGGTTCAGGTTCCGGTCGGCGTAGGCCTCGAAATCTAGGGCTCGAAGCCAGCCTTCGTCATCGAACACGATACGAAGCTCGCCCATGGGCGAGGCAAAACGGTCAAGCTGCAAGTTCATGGGATTTCTCCTTCTTGGAGGGTGCAGTCCACAGATGCATCGCCGCATAGGCGCGCCAGGGCCGCCAGGATTGGCTGATTAGATCGAGTTCTGAGGGCCGCGGGCGCCGGCCGTTTGTTTCAAGCGCCCGCATCAGGCCGATATCGGCTGCGGGAAAGGCGTCCGTCTCGCGTAGGGCCCGCATTGCGATGTAATTCGCCGTCCATTCACCAACGCCAGGCAAGGCGCATAGGCGATTGATCGAGGTCTCGACGTCCTCGGCCCTTTCGATCAATCGCGGATTGGCGCTGACCGCCGTGGCGAGTTTGACGATGGATTGGGCGCGCGAGCCTGGCATGCCGCCGATCGCGGCCTCCGAGAGACGCTCAGCGCTGGGGAATACGCGGGTCAGCCCGTGACCGTCATAAGGCTCCCCCCATCGCTCTGCGATCTTGCCGGCAAGGCGCGTCGCCGCGGTAACCGTAATCTGCTGACCGAGAATCGCGCGCACGGCGAGTTCGAAGCCGTCCCAGGCGCCGGGAACTCTGAGGCCGGGCCGAGCCGCTACGTGCGGGGCCATTCGCGGATCGCGTGAAAGAGCCGAATTGATCGCCTCGGGATCCGCGTCGAGGTCGAACACCTGCCGAATGCGGGCGATGATCCTTGGCAATGCGGCGAGAGCGGGGAAGCGAATCGTTGCGCGCACGCGGTTTCGCTCAGGCTCGTGGGCGACCTCGATCTCGCCGGCGGCGCCGTCCATGGCGATCGTGCGCCGCCAGACGCCATCCTCGACCCATTCCACACCGGGAATCGCCCTTAAGGACAGGAAGTCCAGGATCGCGCTCCAGTCGAATGGCGGTCGGTATCCGAGCGAGAGCGTGATACCGGCGTGGTCGCTGCGCCCCGTTCCGGCGATGCGACGCAGCTCCGTCGGCGGACGACCAAAGAGCGCCAGCATCGTCTCGTTGAAGCGGCGTACGCTGCCGAAGCCTGCCGCGAGGGCGATCTCGGTCATCGGCAGAGTCGTTTCATGGATGAGCTGCTTGGCGATGTGGATGCGTCGCGTCTGGGCCACGCTTATGGGCGATGCTCCGAGATGCTTCAGGAACAGTCGGCGCAGGTGCCGCTCCCCCACGCCGAGACGGTCGGCGAGGTTCTCAACATCGCCGTCGTCAAGCGCGCCGGCCTCGATCAGGCTGACCGCCCGAGACACGGTGTTCGACGCGCCCCTCCAGGCGCCCAGCCCTGGGGCCGTTTCTGGCCGACACCGGAGACAGGGCCGGAAACCGGCCGCCTGGGCTGCGGCGGCTGACGGATAGTAGCGGCAGTTCTCCGCCTTCGGCGGACGGGCCGGACAGACCGGCCGGCAGTAGATCCCTGTTGTCAGGACAGCGGTGAAGAATCGTCCGTCGAAGCGGGCGTCACGGGCCAGGATCGCCCTGCGGCATTGGATGGGGTCCAGGAGCATGGCCGCACCATAGTAGGAATTCGCTCTCTGAGTCCGGCGGTTTTCGGACTCGAATAGGTTGATGGGTTAAGAGCAAAAGCTTGTAAGATCGAGGGGCGCTGAGCTAACCCGGTTCGCGCACGAGGAGAGTCGCCATGCCCAAAGCGAATGTAGCGCTCTTGATCGACCTGTTGACCTGGCTCGCCGCGGGTAATCGGCCCTGCGGTGAGGTAATGGAGGCTTGGCGCTCTTCCTGCCCGCGGCTGACCATCTGGGAGGACGCGCTCGCCGCAGGGTGGATCAGGCGTCGCAGTGGCATCGACGGCGCCCAGATCGGCCTGACTGAGGAAGGCCGCGCCTGGCTGGCCGCGCAACAGGCCCGAGCGGCCTGACACGCCTTATCGGCATCGATGATCCGGACGATCCGCGGATCGAACCGTTTCGAGACGTGCGCGATCGAGATATCGGCGGGAGACACGGCGGCTTTATCGCCGAGGGCGAGGTGGTCGTGCGTGTGCTTGCGCGCAGCCGGCTGCACAGCACGCGCTCGTTGCTCATCTCCGAACGACGGGTCGAGCAATTGGCCGATGTCCTAGCATCGTTCGGTTCGGACGTGGCCATCTACGCCGCTGGACAGGCGGTGATGGACCGCATCGTCGGTTTCCATATCCATCGCGGAATCCTGGCGTTCGGCGTGAGATCCCCGGAGACCACGGCCGATCAGCTGCTTAGCTCGGTTCACGGCTCGGCCGTCGTGGTCGTCCTGTTCGGGGTGTCCAATCATGACAATATCGGCGGCGTTTTCCGCAACGCCGCGGCGTTCGGCGCTTCGGCCGTGCTACTGGACGCTGCCTGCTGCGATCCGCTCTACCGCAAGGCGATCCGCGTTTCAGTCGGCGCAGCCCTGATCACGCCATACGCCAGACTCGACGCTGACGAGGATCCGCTGACGCTGCTGGCGCGCCACGGCTTCGAATCGCTGGCCCTCAGTCCGAGAGGGGCGACGACGCTCGCCGATCTTACGCCGCCACATCGCGCGGCCCTGCTTGTCGGGGCGGAGGGCCGTGGGCTTGCGGAAAGCATTCTTGCCCGGGCGCCGACAGTCATGATCCCCATGGACGGCGGCTTCGATTCCCTCAATCTGGCTACAGCCAGCGGCATCGCGCTCCATCATTTGAGGCGCACACACACGCCTAGGCAGTCGCAAGCGGGAGCGTCATGACCGAGCGCTACATCGCCGCCATCGACCAGGGGACCACCTCATCGCGGTGCATGATCTTCAATGAAGCGGGCGCCGTGGCCGCATCGGCCCAGGTGGAACATCATCAGCACTACCCCAAGCCGGGCTGGGTCGAGCACGATGCACAGGAGATCTGGGCGAATGTCAGCGGTGTCGTCTCAGCGGCCCTGGCCAAGGTCGGGATTGGCGCCGGCGATCTAGCGGCGGTCGGCATCACTAACCAGCGCGAGACGACCGTTGTCTGGGAGAAAGCCAGCGGCCGGCCGATCGCCAACGCGATCGTCTGGCAGGACACGCGCACGGCGGCCCTGGTCGCCAAACTCGGCGGCGCGGAGGGCAAGGACCGGTTCCGCGACGCCTGCGGCCTGCCGCTGGCGACCTACTTCTCCGGCCCGAAGCTGATCTGGCTACTCGACGAAGTGGATGGCGCCCGGCAGGCGGCCGGGCGTGGCGAGCTCTTGTTCGGCACGATGGACTCCTGGCTGATCTGGAATCTCACCGGCGAGCACGTCACTGACGTCACCAATGCCAGCCGCACCATGTTGATGAACCTGGCGACCCTCGACTGGGACGATGAGCTGCTCGCGGCGATGAATGTGCCACGAGCCATGCTGCCCAGGATTGTCTCCTCGTCGAAGGTGTTCGGAAAGGGGCGGGGGGTTCTGGGTGGAGTCCCCGTCGCGTCGGCGCTTGGCGACCAGCAGGCGGCGCTCTTCGGCCAGACATGCTTTTCTCCAGGCGAAGGAAAATGCACTTACGGCACCGGCAATTTCCTGCTGGTCAATACTGGCGAGACGCCGGTCACGTCGCAAAACGGACTGCTCACGACAGTCGGCTATCGCATCGGTGATCAGCCGGCGATCTATGCCCTGGAAGGCTCCATCGCGGTCACTGGCGCGCTTATCCAGTGGTTGCGCGACAATCTGGGAATCATCCACGCCGCCAGCGAGGTCGAAGACCTGGCGAAGAGCGTTCCCGACAACGGCGGATGCTATTTCGTGCCGGCGTTTTCGGGGCTCTTCGCACCGCACTGGCGCAGCGACGCACGCGGCGTCATCGCCGGTCTCACCGGCTTCGTGAAGTCCGGACACATCGCCCGGGCGGCGCTAGAAGCCGTCGCCTGGCAGACCCGGGAAGTCGTCGACGCCATGACGGCCGACTCCGGGCAGCGTCTCACCCGGCTCAAGGTGGATGGCGGGATGACCGCCAATGAGCTGTTGATGCAGTTCCAGGCCGATGTCCTGGATACGCCCGTGTCTCGTCCCGCGATCGCCGAAACGACCTGTCTCGGGGCAGCCTACGCGGCAGGTCTGGCTGTCGGGTTCTGGCCGGGCCTGGAGTCCCTGAGAGCGAAATGGCGCGAGGAGGGCGCCTGGACACCAGCCATGAGCGACGAGCGGCGCTCACGGGAGTTCGCCCAGTGGTCGAAGGCGGTGGAAAGGTCCCTCGACTGGGAAACCTGAAGTCGCCTTGTTTGCCGTGCGAGGCCGCGCTAAGGCCCTGCCCTTTCCTTGCACGGGGCGGGCATGGCGGAAGCCGAAAACCTGATCGAGACCCTCTCGCTCGAGCGCATCGAGGTGAACCTGTTTCGCGGTGTCGCGCCGGCGGACTGGGGCCCTCGAATCTTCGGCGGGCTCGTCATCGGCCAGGCGCTGATGGCGGCCTATCGCACTGTCGAGGAGCGCTTTTGCCACTCGCTGCACTGCTACTTCATCAGGCCGGGCGATCCGGCTGTGCCGATCCTCTATGACGTCGATCGCGCTCGGGACGGCAAATCCTTCACCACTCGGCGCGTGACGGCGGTCCAGCACGGCGCGCAGATCTTCAATCTGGCGGCCTCGTTCGAGGTCGACATTCCGGGCTTTGAACACCAGGACTCGATGCCCGATGTGCCTCCGCCAGCCGAAATACCGGCCTCACCGTTCGACGACGGCCGGCAACGGCCGATCGAGATGCGCTGGATTGGCGGCGATCGTTGGAGCGACGCGCCAACGCCGGCCGAACCAGAACAGAATGTCTGGATGCGGGCGACGACGCCGCTCCCCGACGATCTCGCCGTTCAACAAGCTGCGCTTGCCTATGCGTCCGACATGTCTCTGCTTTCGACGGCCATGCGTCCGCACGCCATCAACTGGCGCACGCCGAATTTCCAGTCCGCGAGCCTCGATCACGCCATCTGGTTTCACCGGCGTTCGAACTTCAACGACTGGCACCTCTATGCCCAAAGAAGTCCCTCCGCATCCGGCTCGCGCGGTTTCAACCTTGGCGAGATCTTCAACGCCGACGGCCGGTTGATCGCCTCCACGGCTCAGGAGGGTCTGATGCGGGTTCATTCCGATCGCTGACAGACATCCCCGCGCTTTCCATCAAAGCGACTGACCGATCAGGCGATCGCCGGCGCGACGGCCGTCAGGACGGCGCCGATTTCTGCGTTGACGACGAGATCCGCAAACCGGTCCTGATCGGTCGGCTCGCGATTGACGATGGCCAGCCGCGCGCCGTTGCGACTTGCGAGCAGAGGAAATCCGGCCGCCGGAAAGACGACCAGCGAGGATCCCACAACGAGG
This sequence comes from Caulobacteraceae bacterium, assembly GCA_036491275.1. Taxonomy (GTDB): domain Bacteria; phylum Pseudomonadota; class Alphaproteobacteria; order Caulobacterales; family Caulobacteraceae; genus Acaudatibacter. Next base: position 12,194 of record DASXCH010000148.1, on the reverse strand, counting down.
AAGAAGTCGCAGTCGAGAGTCGCCGCCTCGGCGCGCGCCATCGCCTCTTCCGGCATCGGTTGGCCGAAGGAGATCGTCGCCGTCTTGACGATTCCGCCGCAGTCCCGACAGGCGGGGATGACTCCCGTCTCCAGGAACGGCGCCTTGAGATTGGTCAACTCGTGCCGCAGGCCGCACACGAGGCATTTCGCGTAACTGGCGTTTCCATGCAGCTCGATGACGCGATCTTCAGGCACGCCAGACGCTTGGTGGAGGTTGTCGACGTTCTGGGTGAGAACGGCGCTCGCCTTGCCCGATGCGACCAGCCGCGCGACCGCGAAATGCCCCGCGTTCGGCTTGGCGCCCACCCAGCCTGCGGCGCCGCTGAAAGCCCGACTCCAGGCTTCCCGTCGTCGTTCCTCGCTGGCCACAAAGTCCTGGAAATAGATGGGTTTCATCCGGCTCCAGACGCCGCCGGGGCTGCGGAAGTCCGGGACGCCGGATTCGGTCGACATGCCCGCGCCCGTGAAGATGACAATGCGCCGCGACTCGTCGATCAGCCGGGCCAGATCTTCGGTCTGGTTCAAGCGTCGCTCATCCGGGCGAGACGCCCAGCCAGATAGAGACCGGCCACAAGGCAAACGAACGGTACGAGCGCCAAGAGGTCCGCCCACGGGCCCTGGTAGAAAGGATTGTGAGCGGCCATGAAGTCATCGACCTGTTGATTGAAGTGCGCCATCGCGCCGGCCATGAAGGCGATGCCGATGCCGGCGATGGCGCCGCCGGCGATATAGCCGGAGGCAACCAGGACTCCCGGACTCTTGTCCGTCTCGGCGATCAGTTCCGCTTCCGACAGGCGGCGGTGGGCCAGACGCGACTTGAGGTGGCGATCGACCAACGCCCGCACCATTCCGCCAATCAGGATCGGGCTGGAGGACGACAGAGGCAAATAGACTCCCACGGCGAACGCCAGGGATTGGATGCCGCACATCTCCAGCACGCCGGCTATCATCGCGCCCAGGATCACGAGCGTCCACGGCAGCTGTCGGTTGAGGATACCCTTGATGATGTAGCTCATCAGCGTCGCCTTGGGCGCGGCAAACTTGTTGACAGTGGTTCCATCAGGGCGGACGCGGTGGGCGCCGTTCACGCCCGGATCGACGAGCCAGCGCGGCGCGCCCGCGCTGTCGACGAGAAAGCGTCCCGGCTCGCCGCCGATCTGGTCCGTCTTCTGAAACACCCAGTAAAGGGCCTTATCGGATGACGCCTGGGGGCCCTTGATGCGCTCTTGGGGCAGGCTCGCGACTTCCGCCTGAGGGACACGCCACTCCGCCGGCGGCAGGGTCCGATCCTTGGTCGCCGCCGAAGGCGGCGCCGCGGCGCTGGCTATGGGCACATAGACCGTAGATGCGTCGTTCAGGGCCAACAAAACCGGGCCCAACGCCACCGCCGAGGCGAGCGCCCCGAAAAGGATGGCGATCTGCTGAGAACGCGGCGTTGAGCCGATCAGAAAGCCGGTTTTGAGATCCTGCGACGTGGCCCCGCCATTGGCCGCGGCGATACAGACGATCCCGCCCACCGATAGCGCCGTCACGTAGTAGGTCGGACCTGTCCAGCCGAGCGCCAGGAAGATCAGGCAGGTCAGCAGCAGCGTTGCCACAGTCATGCCGGAGATCGGATTTGATGACGATCCAATCTGACCGGTCAAGCGCGAGGAGACGGTGACGAACAGAAAGCCGAACAGCACGATCAGCAGTGCGCCAACAAGATTCATCCGAAGGCTGTGGAAGACCAGAATGACCGCAACCAATCCCACCAAGCCGAGAGCGACGAACCTCGGCGGCAGATCCTGGTCGGTTCGCGGGGTCGCTTCGCCGGACTTCCGTCCGTTTCGCGTCCGCCAGTCGGCGAGGCCGCCCGCAAGGCCACGCCAGATCATCGGCAGTGAGCGGGCGAGGCTGATCACCCCACCCGTCGCGACCGCTCCGGCGCCGATGTACAGCACGTAGGCGCCGCGGATGTCGTCCGGGCTCATCTGAGCGATCGGCGTGGTCCCCGGCGCGATCGGGCCGAGCGCCGCCGATCCAAAGAAGTGGATGGCGGGGATAAGGACCATGTAGGCCAGCACGCCCCCTGCGGCCATGGTGGCGGCGATCTTGGGGCCGATGATGTAACCCACTCCCAGGAGTTCGGGAGAGATTTCCGCGGCGACGGAACCAGCTGCGAACGGGGCGCCGAACACCTTCTCGGGAATGTCCTTCCACAGCCGGAAGGCCTCCATGGCCAGCTTGTAGACGACACCGACGCCGAAGCCCGCGAAGATCGCAGCGGCGCCTGAACGCGCGCCAGTCTGAGCGGGCGCGGCCGAACTCTCCGTCTGGCCGAGGGCTCGCTCCTCGGCCGTTGCGCCGGCCTTCAGAACCTCCGCGCAGGCCGTTCCCTCAGGATATTTGAGGACGCCATGCTCCTGGACGATCAGGGCCCTGCGCAGCGGGATCATCATCAGGATGCCAAGCAGGCTGCCCAGCACCGCAACAAGCATGACCCGTCCGATCTCGAGATCGAAGCCCAGGATCATGATCGCCGGCATGGTCACGCCAACGCCGAAGGCGATTGATTCACCCGCAGATCCGGCAGTCTGGACGATGTTGTGCTCGAGCACGGTCGCCGAGCGCAGGCCCACTCTGCCAAGGAGCCGGAATAGCGTGAGCGAGATCACCGCCACCGGAATCGAGGCGCTGACGGTGAGGCCGACCTTGAGAACGAGATAGAGGGACGAGGCGCCGAAGATCACGCCCAGGAGCACGCCCGCGATCAGCGGAACGATGCCGAGTTCGCGAAGCTGGACGTTGGCGGGAATGAGTGGGCGGAAGGCGGCCCGGACTGCGCCGGCCGTCGCGTCGATCGAACTCACATTCCCCTCGCCACCGTCTTGGTCAACGGCAGTTGAGCACAGGGACGAGGGCTCCGCCAGCGAGCGCCAAAGCCAGCTGCGGGTCTACAGAGCTAGGTTGGGAGTTGGCCGCCAGGCGTCAGGGAAGAGAGACTTCAACTGGGCGAGCTTGGGCATGTCGTAAATGGCGATGTACGGCTGGCTTGGGTGATGGAACAGGTAGTCCTGGTGATAGGCCTCGGCATGGAAGAATCCGCCATCCTGATCCACCCGGGTGGCGATGCGATGTGAGAAGGCCTTGGCACTCTCCAGTTGGCCGATATAGCGCTGCGCCACCGCCTTCTGCATGGCGTCGCGGTAGAAGACCTCCGAGCGGTATTGCGGGCCCTCGTCCGGAAACTGTCGGTTCACCTGGGTCGGATCGGTGGCGACAGAGAAGAAGATCCGCAGGATCTCGCCATAGGAGATCTGGGCCGGATCGTATTCGATCTCAACAGACTCGGCGTGACCGGTGGTTCCGGTGCTGACCATGTCGTAGTGCGCCGTAGCGGCCTGGCCGCCGTCATAGCCGGCCCAGACCTTGCGGACGCCCTTCACGTGTTCGAAAACGCCCTGAACGCCCCAGAAACAACCGCCAGACAAGACGGCGGTCTGAATTCCGTTGGCGGGTGGATCATAGGCCGGCGGAGGCAGGCGAACAGCCGCCGCGCCGGGGCTCGCGGCGATACATCCCGCCAGGATCGATCCGATCACCGGGGAAAGGAATTGGCGCATACGCATCTGAAGAGACCTCCTTCTAGACGTGACCTTGGCAAAAAGGTCCCTCGGCCTCATTTCGCATCCCATTCACGCATGGTTACTTCGGGCGGAAAAGACCTGTAACTATCGCGCAGCCCGGCCGAACTCAGATTGGGACACCGCCGATCTTGGAGGCGCAGCTCAAGGCGTTGATGGTCGCCACACAAGCCGGCGACCGATCAGCCCAGACCCGACTGCTGATGCTGCTTGCAGGCCATCTGCGAGCCTATTTCGTTCGTCGCCTCACCGGCGACCCCGGCCAGGCGGAGGACCTGGTGCAGGAGACCTTGCTGGCCATACACATGAAACGGGCGACCTATGATCCGAAGCAGGCCTTCACGCCCTGGGCCTACGCCATTGCCCGCTACAAGCTGATCGACTTCATCCGACGCTCGGGCGGCCGGCGCGCGGTCGCGCTGGAGGACGCCGGCGATCTCCTGGCGGAGGAAAATCCCGAAGAGGGCGCGGTGAGGCGGGACGTCACCAATCTTCTCAACCGATTGCCGGCCCGGCAACGAGCGCTGATGCGTGATGTCAAACTGCAAGGTCTCTCCATGGAAGAGGCTGCCGACCGAGCCGGCATGAGTGTGACCGCAGCCAAGGTGAGCGTTCACCGCGGCATGAAACGGCTGATGAAGGAGGTCTCCGATGAAGACCTCTGAGCTGATCGAAGCGCTGGCGGCGACCGACAGCGCGCGGGTACGGCCGATCGCGCCGGCCCGTCGCCTCGTCCCTGCGGCGCTCGGCGGCGCCTTGGTCTCGCTGATTTTCCTCGCCCTCTGGCTGGGTTTCCAGCCGCTTGCCCAATCGGCGCAGACGTCATGGTTCTGGATGAAGGCCGGCTACGGTGTGGCGGCGGCCGTTGCTGGATTGGCGTTGGCGCTGCCCCTGACGCGACCTGGTGGGCGACCCGGCGCCGCGGGATTCGGCCTCGCCGCAGCCGCGGTCATAATCATCTGGCTGATGGCGATGCACAGGGCGATGGGCCTAGGCGGGCGCAGCTTGTGGCTCGGTCACACCTGGATGGTATGTCCATGGCGAATCCTGGCCTTGGCGGCGCCGATCTGGCTGGCCGCGGTCCTGGCGATGCGCAGCCTAGCGCCGACACGCCTGGCGATGGCCGGAGCGGCGGCAGGTCTCCTGGCAGGCGGCTTATCGGTTGTCGTCTATGGCCTCTATTGCCAGGAGACCGCCGCGCCGTTCGTCGCCGTCTGGTACAGCCTCGGCATAGCGTCCAGCGTCGCGGCAGGGGCTGTGTTTGGCCCAAGACTTCTTAGATGGTGAGAGAGATCGTGTCCCTGATCCTCAACCTCCTGTGGTTCATCCTTGGCGGATTCGCCGCTGGTCTGGCATGGATGGTGGGTGGGGTGGTGTTGGCGATCACCATCGTCGGTCTGCCGTGGGTCCCGGCAGTGTTTCGCATTGGCCTATTCGCGTTCGCTCCATTCGGCCGTCATGCCGTCCCACGCCAACTCATCGCTGGTCGAGAAGACCTCGGCTCTGGCTGCATGGGGACGATCCTGAACGTCATCTGGTTCGTCTTTGCCGGCTGGTACATAGCGCTGGCGCATGTACTCATCGGCGCCGCCCAGGCGATCACCCTGATCGGCATTCCGTTCGCCATCCAGCATTTCAAGCTTGCCGGTCTGGCCATGGCTCCTGTGGGAATGACCATTCGGCCCTGAGACAGCGCCGAGCGGAACGCGAACCGCAATTCGGCGCGCCCGTCGATTCGAACATTGAAGGCGAGACTCCGCGTCGAAGCGCGAGCGCCCGATCGCCTAGGTCCGCAGGCGGAGCGGCGAACCGGCCCATCGCCGGCTCGCCGTCGCGTGTTTTATTGCGGCGGGGTCGGCGCCGGGGCCGGCGCTGAGTTGTTCTTCATCATGTGGTGGTGATGATGATGCCGCATGTGGTGGTGATGAGCGGGCATGTGGTGATGATGACCGTGGTGATGTCCCATGGCCATTGGCTTTTCTGGCGGATTGGGGACCGGCTGCATGGTCACCTGGGCGACCGCCGTTCCCCCTACGAGCGCCGTAATTGCGAGCGTCGCAACGGCAATGCCTGGAAGCTTCATGTTGTCTCCCTTTTGAGGTGAATCATCCCCCGACTATTAAGTCTTTTAACGCCAATACGGAACCACGGAAACAGGGCTGTCAGCATTTGTCCCCCGTGACCCTTCAAGCTCTGGCTTCGGGTCCATGAAACGTCACGCCACGCGGGGTTGACAGAGCCTTCGTTTCTAGACCAATCGGCCGCGCGGCTTCCTTCGCGGGGCCGCGTCTCCGGAACCCAAACCCCATGCCTAGCGACAGTATCGGTCCAAGAAGCGGGCCGCCGAGGTTGTCGAACCGGATCTGAGCCATCGGGTCCTCGTGACGATCGACGCGGCGATCACGAGGCGAGCCCATGGTCTTTCTCCCCTCAGAACGGATGAACCCCGGCCTGTTGGCCCGGTTCGCGCGTCGGCGTTTCGCGCCCAATCGGTTCGATCTCGTCGCCTTCCTGTTGCTGGGCGGCTTGGCCGTTCTCGTGCTTCACGGCGCGCGGCAGATGAACCTGCCGATCTCGCGGTTGCCAAACGCCGGCGTCACCCTCGATCCGGCCCGCCTGCCTGAGTACGCCCTGCGTTCGACGCTGCGGATGTTCGCGGCGATCATCGCCTCGCTGATCTTCACCTTCGTTGTCGCCACCCTGGCCGCCAAGAGCCGCAAGGCGGAACTCATCATCGTCCCGGCGCTGGACATCCTCCAGTCGATCCCCGTCCTCGGGTTCATGACCTTCACCTTGACCTTCTTCATGGGCCTGTTTCCCGGCAACGAGCTGGGCGAGGAGCTGGCCTCGATCTTCATGGTGTTCACCGCCCAGGCCTGGAACATGGCGTTCAGCTTCTACCAGTCGCTGCGCACCCTGCCGGGAGACCTGGACGAGGTGAGCCGGCAGTTCGGTCTCTCGCCTTGGCGACGGTTTATCCGCCTCGAACTGCCGTTCGCCACGCCCGCTCTCGTCTGGAACACCATGATGTCGATGTCGGGGGGCTGGTTCTTTGTCGTCGCGTCAGAGGCCATGCAGGTCGGCAACAACACCGTCACCATCCCTGGCATCGGATCCTGGCTGGCGCTGGCGACCGAGCGCCAGGATCTTGGCGCGGTGGCGTGGGCCGTCGCGGCCATGGCCGTGGTGATCATCCTTTATGACCAGTTGCTGTTTCGGCCGACGGTCGCCTGGGCCGACAAGTTCCGCTTCGAGCAGACCGCCTCTGAAGAGGAGCCGCAATCCTGGTTCTATGACCTCCTCCTGCGCACGCGCGTCCTACGCCGCGTGGGCGGGCTGTTTGCACGCCTGCCGGCGATGGCGCCGAAGGCGAGACTGCCACGACTGCGTCCCCCCAGATTCGGTGGCCCACTGACCTCGCGCTGGCTGGATCGCCTGTGGATCGGCGTCGTGGCCGTGGGTGTCGCCTGGGCCAGCGTGGCCATCTTCCGATACCTCGCCGCGAACATCAGCGCTCGCGATGCGCTTTCGGCCTTCGGCCTGGGATTCATCACCCTCTTCCGGGTGCTTGTGCTCATCCTTATCGCTACAATCGTCTGGGTGCCGATCGGGGTGTGGATCGGCTTGCGCCCTGCCTGGTCCCAGCGGGTCCAGCCGCTGGCGCAGTTTCTGGCCGCGTTTCCGGTCAACCTGCTCTACCCGTTTGCGGTCATGGCCATCGTTGGCTGGCGACTCGATCCAAACATCTGGCTCTCGCCGCTGATCATTCTGGGCACCCAATGGTACATCGTCTTCAATGTCATCGCCGGGGCCGCAGCCTTGCCAAATGACCTGAAGGAAGTGGCCGGCATCTTCCATCTGCGCGCCTGGCAGAGGTGGCGTGATTTCATCCTGCCCGGGATCTTTCCCTATTACGTCACTGGCGCTCTTACCGCGTCGGGCGGCTCATGGAACGCCAGCGTGGTTGTCGAGGTCATCAACTGGGGACATACGAAGTTGCAGGCCGCAGGCCTCGGCGCCTTCATCCAGAACGCCACGGCGGCCGGCGATTTCGCCCGTGTGGCGCTCGGCATGACCGTGATGTCGGTCTTTGTCATCATTTTGAACCGCACTCTCTGGCGGCCGATGTACGGTTTTGCCGCCAACCGGTTGCGCCTGAGCTAGGAAGGACGCCCGCCATGAGCCTTGTAGTGGATCGGTCCCCGGCCCCACCGCTCGTCGAGGTGCGCGGCCTCAAACATGTCTACGGCAACGGCTCCGGTCCGGGACTGGTGGTGTTGGAGGATGTCGACCTCACCTTGCGGCCCAACGAGATCGTCGGCCTTCTGGGGCGCTCCGGATCCGGAAAGTCGACTCTGCTTCGATCGATCGCCGGACTGATCACGCCCACCGCCGGCACGATCGGGGTCAGCGACGTGCCGGACGACGACTCCGCCCACGGGGTGGCCATGGTCTTCCAGACCTTCGCCTTGTTTCCGTGGCTGACGGTGCAGAAGAACGTCGAGTTGGGTCTGGAGGCCAAGGGCATCCCTGCGGAAGAGCGCCGCAAGCGTACCCTGGCCGCCATCGACCTCATCGGCCTCGATGGATTTGAAAACGCCTATCCCAAGGAGCTTTCGGGCGGCATGCGCCAACGTGTCGGCCTTGCCCGGGCCCTTGTGGTTCAGCCCTCGATCCTGCTGATGGACGAGCCATTTTCGGCGCTGGACGTGTTGACCGCCGAGACCCTGCGCACCGACCTCCTGGACCTGTGGTCGGAAGGCCGCATGCCGATCCGTTCCATCCTGCTCGTCACCCACAACATCGAGGAGGCGGTTCTGATGTGTGATCGCATCCTCGTCTTCTCGTCAAATCCCGGCCGGGTGATCGCCGAAATCAAGGTGGATCTGCCGCAGCCGCGCAAGCGCCTGGATCCCGCGTTCCGCGCTCTGGTGGACGACATCTACGCCCGGATGACGGCGCGGCCGAACGCGCCGGCTGCCCGTGACGGAGCCTTCCCGGGCTCGGGTCTTGGCATGGCGCTGCCGCATGTCTCGACCAACGAACTGGCCGGCATGATCGAATCCGTCGCCGCCGCGCCGAACAATGGCGCCGCTGATCTCGCCGACATGGCCCGTGAACTCCAGCTCGAGGCCGACGAACTGCTGCCGATCGCCGAAACGCTTCAGCTCATGCGCTTCGCAGAGATCGACGGGAGAACCCTGAGCCTCACCGCCGCAGGCAAACGCTACGATGCGGCTGACGTCGACGAGCGCAAGCAGATCTTCGCGCGCCAGCTCTTGGCGTATGTTCCGCTGGCCGCGCATATCCGGCGGGTGCTGGACGACCGGGATTCCCACCAGGCGCCGGCCAGGCGCTTCCGTGACGAACTGGAGGACTTCATGTCCGAGCCGCGGGCGGAGGAGACGATGGACGCGATCGTTTCCTGGGGCCGCTACGCCGAAGTCTTCGCCTATCACGATGATGAGGATCGCTTCAGCCTCGACAATCCGGCCTAGACGCAGCGCCGACAACGCCTGACTTCACACATCGAATGCCGCTAACTGAAGGTCGAACGCGAATCGCTCGGAGTCGGACTCATGACCGGATGGCAGGCCATCGTTCTGGCGGTGGTTCAGGGCGTCACCGAACTCTTTCCCATTTCGAGCCTGGGCCATGCGGTGATTCTGCCGGCATTGCTCGGCTGGAAAATTGACGAGAACGCCGAAGGATTCCTGCCGTTTCTGGCGGTGATGCATTTGGGCACCGCGATCGCACTGCTGGGTTATTTCTGGCGGGATTGGCTCTCGTTCGCCGGATCCGTCGCGCGTTTTCGCGACCCGGCTGGGGAAGCCGACCGACGTCTGTTCTGGCGAGTTGTGGTCGCCACCATTCCGGCGGTCATCATCGGCTTCGTTTTCGAGAAGAAGCTAAGGGCCGGTTTCGGCGCGCCGGTCCTGGCGGCCGCCTTTCTGATCGTCAACGGCGTCATGCTGTTCGTCGCCGAGCGGCTGCGGAGGTCGCAGGGACGCAAACTCGCCGAGCTTTCCTGGCCGCAGGCGGCGATAATCGGTTTCTGGCAGTGCCTGGCGTTTATCCCTGGCATGTCGAGATCAGGCGCGACCATGGCCGGCGGCTACGTCTGCGGCCTCAATCACGAGGATTCGGCGCGTTTTTCGTTCCTGACGGCGACGCCGATCATTCTCGGCGCGGTCGTTCTCGAAGCGCCCAAGCTGATCAAGCATCACAGTGACTTCAGCGCCACGGCGGTGCTCGCAGGCGTGGTCGCCGGCGTCACGGCGCTGGCCAGCGTATGGGGCCTCATGCGCTGGTTCAAGAACCATGAGGTGCGAGGATTCGATCCCTTCGCGCTTTACTGCGCCCTGGCGGGAGCCGGCTCTCTCGCATGGCTTCTGATCGGAAAGTGAATTCGTTTCAGAACTGGGCGTGAAGTCTCGCGGCGAAGATCGAGACCGGTCCCCGATCGGTGTTGTAGGCGGGGTGGTCCACGAACTGATAGTCGATCGAGAGGTGCAGAAACGAGGTCACGCCTATGTTGTAATAGGTCTCCAGGATGTTCTCCGTCCCAGGAATGGGCAGGCGGCCGTCGCCTATGAGGATCCCGAGGCCGCCGTCGGCCAGATATTCCTGGTGGATTTTTGAAATCTGATCGATGACGCCGCCAATCGCCAAGGTGTCCTCCTTTCGCCTCCAATGGTCACCCTTGATCGATACGCCGGCTGAGACTGTCTCGTCGATATCGGCGAACTCGTATGGCTCAACGTCGCCTTTGGACCATCCGGCGCGGGCGAATACCCCGAATCCATCGCCCAGATCCTGCTGCAGATTGGCGCTAACGCCGGGCCTCGAGCGATACCTCCTGACGAGGGCGACACTGGGCGCCTCGTCCAGCTGTTCGCCAAGAGCGATTGCTTCGGAATAGAGGCCCATGCGTCCGCGGCTGAGGTAGCCGGTGATTTTCAGCGCGCCGACCTTTCCCGAAACCGCCCAGCGCCGCTCGAGTTCGCCAACGACCTGGAACTGGCCAAAGCGCGTGTCGAGCTTTTCACTGTTTGGAATCTTCGAGAGGTCAAAAACGCCGAGCCGCCAGGTCCATGGCCCCTGGTACCACTCGGCGCTCGCGCCCACAGTATAGCCCCAGGCATCGGCGGCGTAGTCGAAGGTGCCGGCTTCGATGATCGCCCAGTTCAGGAAATCATTTCTGGGATCGTGAGCATAGCTGTTGGTGTCGAAGATGTCGGTCACGCCAAACCGGCCAATGGTGACCACGACCCGGTTGGCACTCTGAGCGCCGCTCAGCTGATTGATGTCCGGATCGACCTTCGATGTTCCGCCGCCAAGGTTGAAGGTCTGGCGTAGGAACAGGCGTTGTAGGCGCAGATAAAAGGTGTCGCGCCCGATTTTGTAGGCTTCGCCGCTTGGGAAGCCGGCCACGCCGAGCGTGTCGTGCAGCCCAAATCCTTGATCGAACTCGGGATTGATCCAGATTTCGCCGTTCGCCCATGGCCTGATGCCGATGAAGGCGGTGACGTCTGTGGTCTCCCGCCCCTCGGCGATCGGCGGGAGGCTTTGCCGTCCCGAATAGGGGGCCTTGAAGGCGAGATTGCCCTGGTCGGTGAAGGTGAGCTGGCCATGGAATGCAAAGTCTTGGGGCGCCGCGGCGCTGTCGTCATCGTCGGCGAGAACGGAGGCCGGCGACAGAATCAAGGCCGCCGCCCAGACCGGCGCCAAGCGCCAACCAGTCAAACCCGGCGCTCGAGGCGAGACGTTACAAGGGCGAGCCATGGCGTTTCCAGACGACAGGCGCATGACAGCCCGTTGGGAAGGGTTCCATATGTCCCCGGGGCATATCGTCCAACCCTGAAGTTGGTTCCGCTCGACCGGCGTTCAACGGCGCGATCCATGGATTGAGCGCACCGAGATCATCTGCCTTGCCATTGGCGGAAGCAGGGTTTCAGCTAGGTTGGGCCATGGTCACGCATGAACCCGTCCTGAATCCGATCGCCATCGCTGACCTGCGGCCAACGCAGATCACTGTTGGCATGCACGAAGTGAAGCAGAAGCGGGACCGCTGGCGGAAGCTCTCGGCCGAGAAGGGCGAGCAGTTCCTGGGCAGGCACATGATACCGACCGTGCTCGGACCCAAGGAACGGCACTATCTGATCGACAACCACCATCTCGCGCGGGCGATGTGGGACGAGGGCGTTCACGACGTTCTGGTTACAGTGCAGGCCGACCTTTCCCGCCTCTCGAAGGTGTCGTTCTGGCGATATCTCGACAATCGCGCGCTCTGCCATCCGTACAATGATGATGGCCACAGAGTGCCGTTCGATGAAATTCCCAACTCCATTGCGAAACTGAAGGACGATCCTTATCGCAGCCTTGCGGGAAATCTTCGGCATGTCGGCGGTTACGCCAAGGATATGACGCCGTTCAGTGAATTCCTCTGGGCAGACTTCTACAGGACCCGGATCAAGCGTAAGTCGATCGAGGGAAGTTTCGATTCTGCGCTGGCCAAGGCCCTGAG
>DASXCH010000147.1:0-5544 GCA_036491275.1 Caulobacteraceae bacterium | reverse complement strand
CAATACGTGCGCACCGTATCCGTAACCCGCTAAAGGCACTTCGATGGTCTTAATGGGTGTGACTAATGGTGGCTCAAACAATAGCTTGCCAATTTCTTGGCCGTACTCTTCGATTTTCTTTTGAACCGGCGCATCGAACTTAGACCAATAGTTATGTCCTTTTCCGGAACGCGTGATGGCCCGGGCCGCAATGGCAACGCCAGAGCTGCGCGCCTTAAGAATCCTTATCTCTGTCGGGTCAATCCGAACGCCGCCCTCATTGATCCTGAAAAATGCGTCTCGCGCCTGATCAACTGACGCATTCATGATCCATTGCACCGGGAGTGAACGAGTCGCCACGCGAGTTACCCTAGTGATAAATTCTTGATCCGCGTTGCCTGGATGCTGAGCAGCTATTTTGTATTTGCTATACGAACCGACCGATTTATCTACCAATGACCGGGTCCGCCGGTCCAAATCCCTTTGAATAGACGGAATATAGTTTTCAAACTTGGCGGCAGATATCCCACCTGCGCCATAGTCATCCTTTATCCAAGCAATGAGCGCGCTCAATCTGTGGGCACCATCAATAACAAAAACACGCTGGCCGCTCTGCCATAGTATGATGGAGGGAATTATTTCGCCCCTCACGAAAGTCTCAATCAAATGAGCGACCTTTTCGGGTGCCCAATTGGCCGTCTCCCTTTGGAAATCGGGCTTGCGGAGCCAACCATATACGAGGCCCTGATCTAGATCGTTTACCTTCAGGTCAGTGAGGTCGTCCGCCACCACCGCAGGCGCGTCCAGGTCCTCGCGCGGCAGAAGCGCATCGAGATTGACCACATTCGGCGTCGCCATTTCGCCCTCCCCACTATCGGGGAGATCATGGGCGCACGCGCCCCAAGCGTCTAGCGGGTCATCTGACACAACCGCCTCCCGTCACTGGCGACCGAGCCTTCAGCGACGGGACTGTGACGCGCCGGGCTGTCGGCCGACACGCTACCGGTTGAGCGTGGTATGTAGTTCCCGCCTTAGGGGGAGGGACCGCGAAGCGGTGGAGGGGGTCGTCCGGGCGCGATAAAGGGGACGTACCGATTCAACCCAAGATCAACCCGCTCCAGGCCCTATGGCCGCTCGCGCTTGCGGCCGATCACGACGAAGCTGTCGGGCCTGTCCCTGGGCTGTTCGACGACGGCGCAGATCGTGACCTCGAGATGCTGCAGAAGCCGGACGATCTCGTCCTGGGTCCAGACATGATAGTGCATGGCGTCGTGGGCGAGACGGTGGTCGAAATCCCACATCCTGCCCTCGCCGAACGCCATGTCATGCGCCGCTGTCACGGCATCGAGGTCGTCCAGCTTCTCCATGCCGGCGCGAGCCTCGGCGTCGTGGGAATGATCGGGCGTCCCGCCCGGACGCTGGCGATCCTGGATGTGATGCGCAAGTCGGGTCTTGACGCGGTGACGGTCGAAGGTTCGGTCGCCGTGCGGCAGGACCAGGAACAGCGCGCCTGCGGGCTTGAGGACGCGCAGCCATTCCTCGAGCGTCGCGATGGTGTCCGGCGCATGCTCCAGGACGTGCGCCGAAAAGACGTAGTCCTGGCTCGCATCGGGCAAAGGCAGGTCGGCGGCGTCTGCGATCAGATCCGGCGCCGCCATCCCGTCGCTCGCGTCGGGATGCTTGTCGACGAATGTCGTGCGCTTGCGGTCGCAATAGGGCAGCTTGCCCGGGCCGATCTCCAGGCCGGCGCCGAGGCAATAGGCGCGCACGAGTTGATGGACGAAGGGCTGGGCGGGCATCGGCCGCGCCCACAGGCGAAAGATCGACTGCACGATGGATGGCGGAACGGCCGCGCGGAACCTGGCAAGCATCCGGCGAATTGATCACGAATTCCGCTGACAGCTAAGCCTGTCGTCGGGGCCGCCCCACAACCGACGCGCTTGCGGTGTGGCCGGCCACGCGCTTATTCGCTTGAGATCACAAAAATCTCCGGGAGATGGCGCGTGAGCGAAGGTCAGGTGTTTCCCGTTCCCGCCGAATGGGCGGCGCGCGCGCACATCGACGCGACTGGGTACGAGGCCGCCGTCCGCCGTGTCGAGACCGATCCGGACGGCTACTGGCGCGATCTCGCCGGCCGGCTGGACTGGATCCGCCCCTTCACCAAGGTCAAGGACGTTTCCTATCACGCCGACGATTTCCGCATCCGCTGGTTCGAGGACGGCGTTCTCAACGTCTCGGCCAACTGCCTCGACCGCCATCTGGCGAGCCGCGGCGACGTCACGGCCCTGATCTGGGAGGGCGACGATCCGGCCGAAAGCCGCCGCCTCTCCTATCGGGAGGTCCACGCCGAGGTCTGCCGCATGGCCAACGTCCTCAAGGCCCACGGCGTACAGAAGGGCGATCGGGTGACGATCTACCTGCCGATGATCCCCGAGGCGGCCTTCGCCATGCTGGCCTGCGCCCGCATCGGCGCCATCCACTCGGTGATCTTCGGCGGCTTTTCGCCCGACTCGATCGCCGGCCGCATCCAGGACTGCGCCTCGCGCATCGTCATCACCGCCGACGAGGGCCTGCGCGGCGGGCGCACCGTGCCGCTGAAGGCCAATGTCGACAAGGCGCTGGAACAGTGCCCGGAGGTCGACTGCGTGCTGGTGGTCAGGCGCACCGGCGCCGAGGCGCCCATGGCCGCCGGCCGCGATGTCGCCTACGCCGAGGCCGCGTCCAAGGTGTCCACCGATTGCCCGCCCGAGCCCATGAGCGCCGAGGATCCGCTGTTCATCCTCTACACCTCCGGCTCGACCGGAAAGCCCAAGGGCGTGCTGCACACCACCGGCGGCTATCTCGCCTGGGTCGCATGGACCCACGAGATGGTCTTCGATTATCGGCCGGGCGAGGTCTTCTGGTGCACCGCCGACGTCGGCTGGGTCACCGGCCACAGCTACATCGTCTACGGGCCGCTGGCCAATGGCGCCACCAGCCTGATGTTCGAGGGCGTCCCCAACTATCCCACCGTCAGCCGGTTCTGGGAGGTGATCGACAAGCACAGGGTCGAGATCTTCTACACCGCGCCGACGGCGCTTCGGGCGCTGATGCGCGAGGGCGACGCGCCGGTTGAACGCACGTCTCGCGCATCGCTGCGCCTGCTGGGAACGGTGGGCGAGCCGATCAATCCCGAAGCCTGGCTGTGGTACCACCGCGTGGTCGGCGAGGGCCGCTGCCCGATCGTCGATACCTGGTGGCAGACCGAGACCGGCGGCGTCCTGGTCTCGCCGCTTCCTGGGGCCACGGCCCTGAAGCCCGGTTCGGCCACCAAGCCGTTGCCGGGGATAAAACTGCAGCTGGTCGACGCCGACGGCGGCGTCCTGGAAGGCGAGGCCGCCGGCAATCTCTGCATCACCGACAGCTGGCCCGGGCAGATGCGCACCGTGTGGGGCGACCACGACCGCTTCATCGCCACCTACTTCTCCACCTATCCGGGCAGGTATTTCACCGGCGACGGCTGCCGACGCGACCAGGACGGCGACTACTGGATCACCGGCCGGGTCGACGATGTCATCAATGTCTCCGGCCACCGCCTGGGCACCGCCGAGATCGAGAGCGCCCTGGTGGCTCATGACGCGGTGGCCGAGGCCGCCGTGGTCGGCCGGCCGCACGACATCAAGGGCCAGGCGATCTACGCCTACGTCACCCTCAAGGCCGACCAGACGCCGAGCGAGCCGCTGCGCGCCGAGCTCGTCAAATGGGTGCGCACCGAGATCGGCCCCTTCGCCGCCCCCGACGCCATCCAGTGGGCCCCGGCCCTGCCCAAGACGCGCTCGGGCAAGATCATGCGCCGCATCCTGCGCAAGGTCGCCGAGGGCAACACCTCCAACCTCGGCGACGTGACAACGCTCGCCGATCCGGCGGTGGTCGAGGATCTGGTGAGGAACCGGGTAGCCTAGAGCGGGTTCAGGCCAAAGCCTGACGCCCCCAAGACCGACTAGCGCCTCTGGTGCGGCCTTAGCCGGTAGTACGTGCGGATGCGCTTAATGCGCCCCCGACGGATGCGCCGGTGCTCGCGCGCGCGGACTTGGTGAATGTCCATTGGATTGTTCTCTCTGGACTTGAACCATGGGCCGCGCCGTGGGATTCTGTAGCTTGTCAGGGCGTTGAGACGTGCCACAGCGCGGACCGACGAACGGGACGGCCTCGCCCATGCGGGGCCGTTTCCGTTTCTGGGCCTAGAATCACATCGGCAGGGTCCTCCAGAATCTAACGGACGGACTTCGTGCCACATCTTCGCGTCGGCGCCAACGGGCCTAACTGATATTTTTGTTCCATTCGTCATTTTTTATTCGGCGAATGCTGGAACTTTGCACGAACATCGTGTACGGAGGCCGTATAAGGCAAGGAGTCCGACAGATGGATCGTCAGAGAAGCCCAAGTTACCCGTCGCTTGCCCTTGAGCAAGCAATTGATATGGTTGCCAAAATCCATAAAGCTAACCGGACAAACGTGATCAGCCGGGAAACCGCCGCTAAGGACATGGGGTACGCTGGACTAACTGGCCGTTCGCTGACGGTCATTGGGTCCCTCGCGCAATACGGTCTTATTGAGAAGGCCGGCAAGGGTGACATCAAGGTAACGCGCCGGGCCGTGGAAATCCTGCATCCTGTGGAGGAAGCCCATCGCTCCGAAGCGATTGTTGAGGCAGCTTTGGCGCCCGCTCTCTTTCGAGACCTCCGCGAACGGTTCCCGGAGGGAGTACCGTCTGAGAATGCGCTCCGCTCGTTCATGGTACAGAACGACTTTAACGACGTAGCCATCGGTCCGGCCATTTCCGCCTTCTTGGAAACAAACGCCTTCGCTGAGAAAGCGAAAGAAAGCGGAAGAACTGGCCCTGACCGCGCCGAGGCGGGAGAATCACCATCACAGACCCCCCCGAAAGAGGATCAAGTGATGGAAGCCGCCAATGCAGCGCCACCCCGTTTTCAGCCGGCGTGGGCGCCCTCGGCCTCAGACGCGGACTTGAACAAGCCCGTTATGAATATTCGGGGCGGCCAAGTTATGATCAGCGGCCTGTTCGACCTGAAGGGACTCCGCCAACTCAAGAAGCGCATCACCGGCTTAGAGGCCTTGATGGCTCCGGACGAAGACGACGAAGATACGGGGAGCGCCGAGGTCGGATAGGCGAACGGCGTTCGCCTACGTTGCACCGGCGCCCTCGGTTTGGCCCATAGCCAAAACTGGCGAAAACGCGTCCTAGCGCCTATCTAGTGAGGGTGCACCCAGATATGGTATGACATTGTGGGGGCACAGCGACGACTGCGTCATTTTTTCCGAGGAACCGACGCAAACGTGACAACCTTTAATTAGGATGTAGGCGTAGCCTCCGCGAGCGCATGGAGGGAGAATCACATGGCATCACGCAAATCATTTTTGAGGATGGCGCCGGATAGCGAAGAGTTTGGGGCCTTCATTATCGATGTCGCAAAGGCAGGAGTGACAGAAGACCAGCTGACCGAACAGCGGGTCAGTTTCGCGTATGGCAACGCTCCGGTTGGCTCTTCGAGCAACAAGGAGGCC
>DASXCH010000146.1:0-6836 GCA_036491275.1 Caulobacteraceae bacterium | reverse complement strand
GGGCGGCCGGCGGCGGCGCGGCGAGCAGAAGGGCGAGGCTCAGAGCGACGCTGGCTGAGGCGGCGGATCTACGCATGGGACGCGGTCTCCGGAGAGGTTGAGGGAAGTGTGGGCGGCCAGAGGGCGGCCGCCTCGGCGCGGGCGAACACCCGTTCGGTGCGGCGCCGGAAGACCCAGGCGGCGGCGAAGAGGCCAAACCCAAGCAGCAGCACCGCCAGATTCTGGTGCAGCGGGGTGGCGAACACCGCCGCGAAGCCCGGCGCGGCCAGGCCCAGGAACAGGAACCGGCGACGGCGCGCGCTGGCGGTCCATGATCGCGGCAGCCGCCCGGCCAGCCGCACAAGACGCCGGAACTCAGCGCCGGACAGCGGCGGTTCCAGAGCCTGCGCCTTATCCGAACCCTCACCCATCATGCCACCTTCGTGGCGGCCGCCGCCGCGGCGCGAGCCAGGTATTCGGCCACCTCCGGCAGGCCCTGGGCGCGATAGAACCGCTCGGTGAACCCGTCGGGGTCACCGCCCGCCAGGGCGGTGGTGATCCGCTGCTGGTCGCCGGGCGATGAGGCGCCGACCGCAGCCAGGGCGACGGGGCCCAGGCCCAACTCGAACAGCCGGTTGCCGGCGCTCGACTGGTAATAATAGTCCCGCTTGGGCGTCGCCCCCGCGACGATGCGCAGCTGCTGGCCGTTCAGGCCAAACGCGGCGTAGAGATCGGCGATCTGCGGTGTATGGGCGTCCGGGTTGGGCAGGAAGACCCGGGTCGGACAGCTTTCGATCAGCGCCGGGGCGATCGAGGAGCGGGCGATATCCGCCAGGCTCTGGGTGGCGAAGACGACCGCGACGTTGAACTTGCGCAACGTCTTCAGCCACTCGCGGATCTTGGCCGCGAACGAGCCCTGGTCGAGGAACAGCCACGCCTCGTCGAGCACCAGCAGGGTCGGCCGGCCGTCGAAGCGCTGCTCGAGGGTCCGGAAAATGTAGGTCAGCACCGGCGCCAGCGCGGCCTTACTGTTGATCAGCTCGGCCATCTCGAAGGTCTGCCAGCGGGCGGTGACGCGGGCGTTGTCCTGGGCGTCCAGCAGATGGCCGTGCGGGCCGGCCAGGGTGTAGGGCAGCAGCGCGGATTTCACCGTCTGATCCTGGATGGTCGCCGCCAGCAGGGTGAGGGTCCGCTGCTCGCGCGGGCCGGCCGCCAGGTTGCGCAGGCCGCTCCAGATTTCGTCCTTGACCGCGGGGGTGATCTCCACGCCTTCGGCGGCGACAATGTCCTGCACCCATTCCTGGGCCCAGGACTTGTCCTGGGCGGATTCGAGGTCGGCCAGCGGCTGGAAGGCCAGATCGCTCTGGTCGCCGCCGAGCACGAAGAACGCGCCGCCAGCCAGCAGGGTCGAGGCGCGCGAGCTGGCCCCCTTGTCGAAGTAGAAGATCTGCGCTTCGGGATAGCGCAGCCACTGCATGGCCATGGTGTTGAGCAGCACCGACTTGCCCGCGCCGGTCGGTCCGACGATCATGGCGTGGCCGACGTCGCCTTGGTGGAGATCGAACCGGAAGGGGGTGGTGCCGGCGGTCCGGGTGACCATCAGCGGCGGCTGAATTCCCGGATGGCCACGCTTGGCGCACTCGGACGATAGGTGGGCGTTGCGCGACGGCCCGGGCCAGATCGCCGACACCGGGATCATATCGCAAAGATTCAGCGAGGAGACCAGCGGGCGGCGCAGGTCGGCGTAGGCGTGCCCTGGCAGCGAGCCCAGCCAGGCCTCCACGGCGTTGACGTCCTCGACCTTGCAGACGAAACCCACGCGGTTGATGGCGCTTTCCACCTCGCGGACCCGGTCGGCAAGCCGGTCCGGATCGCGGTCCATCAGGGTGACGGTCGGGGTGAAGTAGCCGATCGAGGCGTAGTCGCCGCCGAGGATGGCCAGCGCCGCATCGGCGTCCTGGGTCTTGGCCGCCGCGTCCGGGTCCTCCAGCATAGAGGGCTCGCGGGTGATGGCTTCCTTCAGCAGGGCCATCACGCCCTTGCGCTTGGCGAACCAGCGCTTGCGCACTACGGACACGGCCTTGCGCGCGTCCTCCTTGTCGAGCGGCATGAAACGGCAGGACCACCGGTAGCTGACACCAAGCTCATTCAGCCGGTCAAGCAGGCCGGGCGACGAACTAGTGGGATAGGCGCGGACCGAGATCGTGCGCACATACTGGCCGCCCAGGCGCGGCAGGAGCCCGCCCTGGAAATCATCGTCGCACAGAAAGGCGTCGAGATAGGCCGGAGTGTCCGGCGCGCGGACATAGTGGCGCTTGGTCGAGATTGCGCCGTGCAGATAGGTCAGCGTCTCGTCGTCATCGAGCTCGCGCACCTCGGGCATGATGGCGCCCAGGATGTCGGCGATCTGGCGCACGGTGGAGACAAAGCCGCCCAGCGCGGCGCGGTACATGCCCGCCGCGCCCCGGCCCGAAGGCGCGTTTTCCAAAAGCAGCGACTCCGCCGTCGAGATCGCCTCCTCGGGCGGCAGATAGGTGAAGGTCAGGAAGTAGCGGCTCTCGAAATGGCGTTCTTCCGCCTCGAAGGCGCCGCGCCGCTCATCGTCGATCAGGGCCGAGACCGGGTCTGGGAAGCCGCTGGAGGCATAGTCCTGCGAGGCCGCGCGCAGGGCCTCGATATGCAGGCACCAGCGCGAGCCCAGCCGGCGCAGGGCGTTGTTCAGCTGAGCGCGGGTGGCCACCAGGCCCGCGTCGGTGGCGCTGGCCAGGTCCGGCCCGCGAAACGCCAGGGTCTTCTGAAAGCCGCCGTCCTTGTTGAGGACCAACCCGGGTCCGATCAGCGCCGCCCACGGCAGATGATCGAAGAGGCGTTCGGCCTTGGAGCGGTATTCCTGAAGATAGAGCATGGGCGGCGCGCCTCAGCTTTGCCGGCCGCCGGCGCGGACCTCGAGCGAGAGGCTGGCCAGGGCGTAGACGACGCCGGCGACGGCGGAGGACATCACGATCATGCTGGCGAGCCGGCCGCGCGCCAGCGATGGCCAGGTCGGAAAGCCCAGCACCGGCGACCAGGCGACGGCCGCCAGCAGGGCGAAGGCCCCGGCCGGCGACATCATGACATGGACAAACGCCGCCACGGTCACGCGTCCCAATAGGGCTTCTGGCGGATGTGGCGCTTCAGCGCGTCGAAGAAGTAGGGGTCGCGCTTGACCAGCCAGTAACAGGCCGCGTGGACGGCGATACCGAGCGGCAGGCCGATGGCTGGAACCTGCAGGCCAAGGGCCAGGACCGCGGTCAGGGTGCCGTTGAGCACGGCGATCATGCGTGGCACGCCCGCGATCATCACCGGCTCGGACAGCAAGCTGTGAAAGCCGATCTCGAACCCGTCGACCTCGGAGACGGCCACCTCAGAACACCGCGCCGGAGGTGAGGTTAAAGAAGCTCGAGATGAAGGTGGTCGCGGTGAAGGCGATCGCCAGCCCGAAGACGATGCCGACCCCCTTGCGCATGGCCGACCCGCCCTCGGCGAACGCGAAGCCCAGGCCGGTGACGACGATGGCGATGATGCCGATGGCCTTGGCGACCGGACCGGACAGGGAATCCTGCACGCTCTGCAGGGGCGTCTCCCAGGGCATGGCCGTGCCCCCGGTTGTGCCGGCCAACACCGGCGACGCTAGGAGGACCGCCGCCGCGACCACGAGTATGGGCGGGGCGGCGGAGCGGACGAAACGGCGGGCGCATGCCCAGCGGGCAGGGGACATTAACGAGCTCCGGGTCTGGCCCGGCGTTCGCGGGCCTCGGAAACTCACTCCCGGCCTCGCTGCGGTCAAGTGTGTTTATTGTCATTTTATCACATTAGGTGCGTTTCTAGTCGTTTATGAGAGGCCGTCAGGAGGTGGGATCGAGCAACCCGAGCAGTCGATTCACCAGGTCAGCCTGTCCGCCAGGCGGCAGCACGCCAAGTTCCGCCGCCGCATAAGCCGCGAACTGGACGCGGCTGGAGGCCATCGGGCGGGATGTCGGTGTCTGGTCGACAAGCCCGCGCAGCACGCTCCCCACATCGCGAGCCGAGGGCGATCCTGCGCCCAAGGTGTCCGCGTGCAGCAAGGCGGCGGTCAGCACCAAGGTCGCCAGGGAAGCGGCCGGCGGCCCCCCGCCGGTCCGAGCCAGCAGGCCGCGCGCGGTGTTTCGGGCGGCGAGCACATCGCCTGAGGCGCCGATCGCCAGCGGCTCATCGGGCAAAAACTCAAAAGAACGATCAGGCACCACGGAACCATGGCCATTGATGGGTGTGGTGACGGGGCCGCGCGGCGACAGGTGTGTCGGCCGCTCGCCATGCCCCGAATGGCTCACGCTGTTGTGGGATCGTCACGACCCGGCAACCACGCATTCAAAGTGGATTCCCGGGAGAAGGACCGCAATACGGCAGTCCTGACGTGGGGTTTCTACCCTATCGGCCTATGGCGGCGGTGGATTGGTCGCCGGATCTGGAGGGATAACCCCGAGCCCGATGGCCCGCGCGACGGCCTGCGACCGCGAACGGACGCCCAGGCGGGAACAGGCGTTGCTGATATAGTGGTCGACGGTTCTGGACGAGAGACCCAAGGCCGTCGCAATGTCATTGGAGGTTTCACCAGAGGCGATCCGGCGCAAGCATTCAATCTGTCGCGGACTCAACGCTTTAAGCGCCATGGATGGTCCGCTCCCCACGATCGCCCTGGGGCGGCCTCAACCCACGATAGCAATGACAAACTGCAACTCGTTTGTCCAGGGCGCGAATATTCGGACCGGAAAATCCCGTCAGCCTAGGCGGCTCGCGAAGGCGACAATGCCACACCGGTGTGACCGGCCGGGGGTTGCCGATGGCCATCCCGAATCGAACGCCCGCGCCTGGGAAGGGCGGCCAATCTTTGAGCGAGCGGGCATGGCGGCGACGGGATGGGTCCGCTTCAGAATTCACAACGCCATAAGTGGATGAGTCGACCGACGCGAAATGGATGACGTGCTACCGGCCTGACCGGCCGACCCCATCAAACGGACAGATTGGCGACGCGCAGGGGGCGGCAATCAGTGGTGAGCGATATCCCAGGTAAAGATCCCAAGGCGCGCCATGAATTGGATCCTGAAGTCGACGGTTTGCTGGCGGAGCACGGCATTAAAGACGCCTCGCCCGAGACCCTGCGGCGCTTGGCGGACGATCTGAGACTGAATGCCGACAACTTTGAAGGCGGCCGGTTTCTCGCGGAACGGCTAGCTGTCTGCCTGATGCGTCGGGCGCTGCGCATGGCCAATTGATCGAGCCCTGGCGTCATTGGTCGCAACGGTCCCCCGCCATCGATCGTTGGTGCTCGCGGCGCTTCATCCGGCGGTGCTTCCCGGCCGATAGGCCTATGACAGGAGCGCCCGGACACAGCGACAGACTGCATTCGCGTTGACGGGCTTCTGCAGGAGCGGGCGGTCTCGCAAATTCGGGGGGAGGTCGGCTCTCGAGTAGCCGCTGAGAAACGCGAATGGAATCGATGCGTTGGCGAGAGCGTCCGCCAGCCGGAAGGTTCGATCGCCATTAATGTTGATATCGATGAGCGCGACATTGATCCGTTCGGTCTTGAGTAGGTCCAACGCCGCCGCCACCTGTCCGACCGGACCGACGATCCCAAAACCATCGTCCCTCAAGGCTTCGGCAATCTGATCGGCGATCAGCCACTCATCCTCGACGATCAGCACCATCGGGAGCGGCGCGGCGGTCATCGCGGCTCGTCCAGGGGAAACTTCAGTTTCACCTCAACGCCGTTCGGAGCGAATTCGACCTGCGAACGGCCCCCCAGATTATAGGTAGTCTCGCGTTCGATCAGGGTCAGACCAAAGCCGCGTTTTTCAGGCTTTGCGATTTCGGGCCCGTCGACTTCAGCCCAGCGGATCTCCAGTTGCTCGCCGGCGGTCCCCGGCGCCCTATCCCACTCAATCGAGACCCTGCCGTGGGGCGCCGACAGCGCACCGTATTTGCCGGCGTTGGTGGCCAGTTCGTGCAGCACCATCCCAAGCGATAGCGCCAGCTTCGGCCGCAGACTCACTTCGGGCCCGTCAACCGCAACCCGTTCCAGGCCGAAGGGCGAAAGCTCGATCTGCACCAGTTCCGAGAGCGAGGTCTCGGTCCAGTTTTCTCTGGAAAGCAGTTCGTAGGAGCGCGCCATCGCTTGCAGCCGGCCCACGAACGCCTCCAGGAAGGCCTCCGGCGTAGCTGCCGTCCTGTGCGTCTGCTGGGCGATTCCGATCGCCACCATCAGCATGTTCTTCACGCGATGGTTCAGCTCGGCGATCAGCGTCTGCTGGTGGGATTGAGCGTTCACCAGCCGGGTTACGTCCAGGAAGGTGATGACGACGCCCTGGATCTTTTGGTCGGAGTCCAGGTAGGGCGCGATGCGCAGGATGAAGTGCGTTGCCGCCGCCTTTTGAAATACCTCCCGCTCAAGCACCTCGCCGCTGTCGAAAACCCGGCGAATGTCCTCGATGAAGCCAGGCAGCGAAAGGCTGCTGCTCAGGTCGGTGAGGGGGCGGCCGCGATCGCCGGGCAGGATGTTGAACAGATCCCGCACGGCCGGGGTGAAGCTGCGGATAACCAAGTCCCGGTCCAGGAAAACCGTCGGGATACGAGTGCTTTCGAATATGTTGTGGAGGTCGCTATTGGCGCGGTCCAGGTCGTCTACCTTTATGTGAAGTTCGGTGTTAACGGTGTTCAGTTCCTCGTTGAGCGATTGAAGTTCCTCCTTAGAGGCCTCAAGCTCCTCGTTGCTGGACTGCATCTCCTCGTTGACGGACAGCAACTCCTCATTTGAAGATCGGAGCTCCTCGAGAGCGGTCTCA
>DASXCH010000145.1:0-7679 GCA_036491275.1 Caulobacteraceae bacterium | reverse complement strand
CCACAACGGCACACCCGATGATGACCCCCTCCACCCCTCTCGCCTCCGCGAAGCCAGAGCTTCGCTTCGGCGAAGCAGGGTCGGGGTCTCCCTGCCCCTGAGGGGGGAACTATCGGCTTGACATACCAGACACAAGATACGGTAGAAGCCGCATCGCGTGACAGGCCGGTCGTTCCCCCCAATCCCCTGAGGGACAGAAGGGGAGAAGACAGAAAGTGAGTGTTAAACCTTAGAGAATGTGAACTGCTCAACGCCGTCTCTCTCGGAGCCAGAGGCGTCGAAAAGGCCGCTGCGCTCGGTGTGCTCATCTCGCACGGCTACGTCCGTCGCGATTCGCGCGGCGTTGTCACCACACCCGAAGGCGAGGCGTATCTTCGCGACGAACTCCAGTTCGCGATTCGCGAGAGCGCCGCATGGCTAACAGCGCCCTATGGTCCGGAGCGCACCTAAACTGGCCAGATTTGTCTGGTTGGATTCGCGCTGCGCTGGCCGAAGTAGACCGCCGTAAAGCTGCGGGAGAGCCGGTGTCCGATAGGCCCGCATTGGTGAGCATCGCTGTTTGCCGCTGGATAATCGCGCACTTCCTGGGAGAAGACTGGTTCGTTCGAAATGCGATGCCGGATGGACGGGTCACTAGCTTTCTGTTCCCCGTATTCGATGGAGATAAGGGCACTGCGCCCACGTACACGATGAGAATATTTAATCTCGCCGAGTGCCTGTTTCACATTCAATACATTCGGAACTCCATTTGCCCGATCCGCGCGCTGGCCGATGAGGAACAAATGGAGTCGGCTATCGCCGAACTTCAAATAGGTTCTCTGCTTTTTCAACAGGCTATACCGTTCCGGTATCTTGAGCCGAACACGGCACCCGGAGTGAGAACGGCAGATATTGAGCTTTGGTTTGGGGGCCGCCCCGCCCTGGCAGATGTAAAGTGCAAGTACGAGATGCGAGACTATGTACCGGGATGTCTAAAGAGCGCTTTTCAAGCTGCTCGGGAGCAGATCGGCTCTGGCAACGAGGGATTTGTATTCGTAAAAGTGCCGCAAACGTGGGGCTGGTATACGGGCACTGAGTTGATGCTTAGGAAGCAGGCTGTCGACGAAGCTCGAAAATACATGCGAAGTACATCTCGCATAGTAAAAACGATATTCTACACGTTCAATGTGGAACAACTCCCAACGGGCATGCGAATACGAAATGCCATTCTAGAAGCCAACAAACCCAACATCCCGGCGGACTCGATATGGAACCGACCGATATCGGCTTTCGAACGGCCCGCAGGATGGCTTACCATACCGGACCTGATCGAAAGGGCGCTTCATGGCTTCCCAAGATGACCAGCGCCGCGACGCGCTGATGCTCAAGCTACTGAAGACGCCCCCGATCCCACGCGCCCAACTCCAAGAGGAATTGAGGCGCGCCAGAGAGGCGAAGCGCGCGGCCAAGCCTAAGCCTGCGCACCGCCGAGTCGAGTCGCCCGGCGCCCAATAAGGGATGGCCCTATTCCTCGCCTGCTACGACTACGGGATGGGAGGGATTTGGCTGTATGTGGACGCCGAAAGCGCCGCCGACGTAGTTAAGCGCCATCCAGACCTCACGGTGGCGGAACACACGCCCGATTGGATGGGGCCAGAGCTAGAGAAGAAGTTGCGCGTAGAAGCGGGCAACGCATTCTGGACAAAGTGGTTGGCGGACTTGGACGCCGGGATGCGCTAGCCTTTCCGCCGCACCGCCATGATGCGCCGCGCTTTTTGCTTGATCGTTCTAGGCCGTCGCAGGCTGTCGATACATCAGGCGCTTGCCGGCCGCGCCGCGCAGCAATTCCTCGGCGCGCGTCACGTCATCCACGCCCAGCGCTGAGCGCGTGTTGTAGCGAAAATCGAACTCCGCGAGGTAGCGGTGAAGATGGGCTTCCGAGATCGAATGGAAGGTCCCGATCACGCCACGCTTCAGGATCGAAAAGAACCCCTCAACGGTGTTGGAATGAGCGTCGCCGCGCACGTATTCGTCGGCGCCATGATTGACCGTCTCGAAGCGGGCGAACTCCGCGCCGATGGGGCGGTATTGACCCGCGTCATCGGTCATCAGCGTGGACGAGCGGCGGACGTACTCGACGATGAGCGGCCGCAGCGTCTTGCCGCTTACGTTCGCGACGTGGAAGGAACGAGCGCGACCATTGCGCTCGACCAGGGTGAAGGCGATTTGCTTGCCGACCATGCCGATCGTCTTCGAGCTACGCTTGGCCTTGTGCCGGTTCTTTTCCTTGCCGCCGACGGCGCTTTCATCGGCCTCGACAACCATTCCCTCGCCGCCAAGCGGGGTCGGGTTCAGAACCTTGGCCGCTTCCCGCAGACGATGAAACAGAAACCACGCCGTTTCATAGGTGGTCCCGGTCATCCTTTGCAGTTGCAGGGCGCTCATGCCTTTCTTCGATGACGCCATGTAGTGGGCGGCGAGAAGCCATAGCGTGAGCGGGACGTGCGAGCGCTCCATCACCGTCTTCATGGTCACGGTGAACGGCTTGCGGCATTCCTTGGTCTTGCACTTGTAGAGCCCCGGCCTGGTCGTGGCGCCCTTCATGGCCGTGGCGTTGCCGATGACGCCACAATGCGGGCAGACCGGGCCTTGCGGCCACAGCAGACTTTCGAGGTGCGCCCTGGCGGCGTTCTCATCATGGTAGATCGGATCGCGCAGGTTCGCCGTGCGCCCGCCCTTGGCCTTGGCGTTCGTGGCCTTGATCGTTGATTTGTGGGACGGCATGAGATGGCCTCGTTTCTGAGGCTCCATACTAGGGCTAGATCATGGTATGTCAAGCCGATAGTTCCCCCCTGAGGGGGAGGAGAAGAGGTGAATTCGAGCGGAGCCGAAGAGTAAGGAGATAGCATTGGCCAAGGTCCGCATTGCCAGCATCGGCATTTCGGTCGACGGCTTCGTGGCCGGACCGGATCAGGCTCTCGACCATCCGCTCGGCGTCGGCGGCGAGGCGCTGCACGCCTGGGCCTTCGACACCCGCTCGTTCAACAGGATGCTCGGGCGCGACGGTGGCCGCTCCGGCGTCGACGACGAAATCTGGGCGCAAGGCTTCGCCAATGTCGGCGCCTGGATCCTCGGTCGCAACATGTTCGGACCGGATCGCGGCCCCTGGGGTCCGGACCCTTGGCGGGGATGGTGGGGCGAGGATCCGCCCTATCACAGGCCGGTCGTTGTCCTGGCCCACCACCCGCGCGAACCGCTGGTCATGCAAGGCGGCACCGACTTCCACTTCGAGACCCGCGGAATCGAAGCCGCTCTGGCGAAGGCCCGGGAGGCGGCCGAGGGGCAAGATGTACGCATTGGTGGCGGCGCCGAGACGCTGAGGCAATATCTGCGGGCGGGTCTGGTGGACGAGATGCATCTCGCCCTGGCGCCCACGCTTCTTGGCCGGGGAGAAAGCCTGTTCGACGGCCTCGATCTCGCCACCGCCGGCTATAAATGCGACCGAGCCATCCCGGGCGACGCCGCGACCCACTTGTTCTTCTCGAGAGCGGACAGCCGCTAGCTCACCCCGCCTCGGCCTCGGCGATCCGCTGGACGGCGACATAGTCGGTCTTGCCAGAGCCCAGCACCGGCAACTCGAACGTCTTGACGATCTTGCGGGGCGCCGCCAGCTCGGGGGCGCCCTGGGTCCTGGCGTGGGCGATGAGCGCCGAAGCGTCGGCGTCGGACCGGTCGGTGACCAGCACCAGGCGCTCGCCCTTCCGGCCGTCCGGCATGGAGATCACCGCGTGGCGGGCGTCCGGCCACAGGCTGGAGGCCAGGCCCTCGGCCACGGTGAGCGAGACCATCTCGCCGCCGATCTTGGCGAAGCGCTTGACGCGTCCGAGGATGGTGATCCAGTCGTCAGAGCTGATCGACACCACATCGCCGGTGTCATGCCAGCCGCCCTCCGGCGGCTCCAGCTCGCCGTCCGCGTTCAGATAGCCGCTCATGATGTTCGGACCGCGTACGAACAACCGCCCGCCATGGGCTATTCCGTCCACGGATTCCAGCCGGGTCTGGATGCCGGGGAGCAGGCCGCCGACGGTGCCCGGCCGGTTGTCCTCGGGTTTGTTGACCGCGATCACCGGCGAGGCCTCGGTGGCCCCGTAGCCTTCTAGGACCGGCACCGGCCCGAACCGCTGGCGGATCAGGTGATGGGTCTCGTCGCGCACCTTCTCGGCCCCGCAGACGATGAACTGCAGGCCCGCCAGCTCCTTGCCCTCGCTGGCCCGGGCGTACTGATTGACGAAGGTGTCCGTGGCCAGAAGGATGCTGGCGCGGCAATCCTGGACCAGCGCCGGGATCTGCTTGATGTGCAGCGGGCTTGGATACTGGAAGGCTTTCATGCCGGTCATCAGCGGCAGCAGCACCCCGCCGGTCAGGCCGAAACAGTGGAAGACGGGCAGGGGATTGAACATCACCCAGGCCGGATCGAGGTCGATATGGGCGGCCACCTGCAGGACGTTGGAAAGCAGGTTGGCGTGGCTCAGCACCACCCCGCGCGGCGCCCCGAAACTGCCCGACGTGAAGAGGATCACGCCCGCATCGTCCGGGTCCGCCTTCTTGCGGGCCTGACGGGCCATCAGCGAGGCGCCGAGCGCCAGCACTCGATCGAGGTTGTCGATCTTCCGGCGCAAGTCCTCGAGGTAGATGACCTCGCAATGCTCCTCGAGCGCATCGACGACGTCGTGCAGCTTGCCCTGCTCGATGAACCGGTGGGAGGTGAGCACATGCGTCACCTTGGCCAGCGACACCGCCGCCCGAAGGTTCCTCAGGCCCGCGGTGAAATTGAGCATGGCCGGGATGCGGCCATAGGCGTGCAGCGCGAAGAAGGTGACGGTGGCCGCCGAGCTCGACGGCAGCAGCACGCCGACATGCTCGCCGCGCCTTGTGAGGCCGGCGATCTTGCGGCCGAGGGCGAAGCTGGCGCGGATCAGGTCGTTGTAGGAGAGCGGGTTGCGTTCCTGGTCCTCGAGTATCTTTTTCTTTCCGCCATGGGCGTGCGCGGCGTCGAGCAGGGCGTCGAACAGGCTCTTTCTGGCCGCGCTCGGATCGAAGTGCCCCGCCATGCGCCTGGTCTCGCTCGCTGTTCGCCCTTAAAGGCCCCTGCGCGACGCTATAGAGGCCCGAAGGCCGTGAAAAGCCGCATGCCGGTGGAACGCGCGCCCGCGCCAATCCCGTGCCGGCCGAGTCTCCCCGTTTCTTTATCCGCCGATGACGCAGATTTACGCAGATTGGATTTTCGCGCGCCCACGGCGCGCTTTTGTTCGCGACCGGCAGCCATCCCTCCGCTCGTCCCGGACGTCGAGCGAGAGCGAGGCGAGCCGGAATCCAGGTGTTTTCTGAAACACTCCGCCCTTCGATAAAATACCGGGTTGCCGGGTCTCGCCGCTACACGCGGCTCGTCCAGGGTCACACGGCGGAGCCGTGGGACGCGGGGCTATTCTCGTACGGCCAGTGTCTCGCCGGCCGGGCCGGTTGCCGGCGGGACGCCGACGCTCCGTTCCTACACTCCGCACTTCCGCGCCGGAGGCTCGCGAAGAATCAATCTGGGTTAATCTGCGTCATCTGCGGATAAATGAAGAACTTCGCGGTCGGCAGAAATCACGCCCCGCTTGATCGGAGCCCCCAGACCGACGATTTAGGGACCATGGTGACGGTCATCGATCGGGCGCTTCGCCACCCGGAAAAGCAGAGCCGCCCCGACAGCCCCTTGGTGCGCAAGCCCAACTGGCTGCGCGTACGCGCGCCGGGCTCGGCCGGCTACAACGCCACGAGGGCGCTTGTGCGCGAGCATGGCCTGGCCACCGTCTGCGAAGAGGCGGCCTGCCCCAACATCGGCGAGTGCTGGGCGGTCGGCCACGCCACCATGATGATCATGGGCGAGGTCTGCACCCGGGCCTGCGCCTTCTGCAACGTCGCCACCGGCAAGCCGGGGCCGCTCGATCCCACCGAGCCGGCGCGCGTGGGCGCCGCGGTGGCGCAGATGGGCCTTTCCCACATCGTCATCACCTCGGTGGACCGGGACGACCTGCCGGACGGGGGCGCGGCCCATTTCGCGGCCGTGGTCGCCGCCATCCGCGCCGCCGCGCCGGCGACCACCGTCGAGATCCTCACGCCGGATTTCCTACGAAAGCCTGTGTCGGCGGCGGAGCTGGTCATCGACGCGCGGCCGGACGTCTTCAACCACAACCTCGAGACCGTTCCCCGGCTCTACCTGTCGATCCGGCCAGGCGCGCGCTACTACGCCTCCCTGCGCCTGCTGGAGCGGGTCAAGGAGCGCGCCCCGGACCTCTTCACCAAGTCGGGCCTGATGGTGGGCCTGGGCGAAACCAGGGAAGAAGTCATGCAGGTGATGGACGACCTGCGCTCGGCCGGCGTCGATTTCATCACCATCGGCCAGTATCTGCAGCCGACCCGCAAGCATGCCCCGGTCGACCGTTTCGTCCATCCGGAAGAATTCGCCGCCCTGGAGACCATCGCGCGGGCCAAGGGCTTCCTGATGGTCTCGGCCAGCCCCTTCACCCGCTCCTCGCACCACGCCGGCGAAGACTTCGCGCGCCTCAGGGCCGCGCGCGCCGCCGCCTGAGGCGAGGCGGGGTTTTGCGCCATCACTTGACGCGAAACTTGCCCTATTCGCCGGAGCAGCTCTTCGACCTCGTCGCCGATGTCGAATCCTATCCGAAGTTCGTTCGCTGGATCGAAACCCTGCGCGCCTGGAACCGGCGGTCGGCCGGGGAGGGGATCACCCGCCTCGACGCCGAGGCCAGGGTCCGCTTCGGCCCCCTGCGTGAGCGCTTCTCCACCGGCGTCACCCTCGACCGGCCTCGCCTGGCGATCGACGTCAGCCTGCTCTCCGGCCCGTTCCGGCGGCTGGAGAACCACTGGACCTTCAAGCCGAAGGATGGCGGCGTCGAACTCGGCTTCGACATCGACTTCCAATTTCGCTCGACCTTGCTCAAGGCGCTGTTGGCGGCCAATTTCCACCGCGCCGCGGAGACCCTGGTGGGCTGCTTCGAAACCCGCGCGGCCGAGCTTTATGGAGGGAACGGATGACGGGCGCCCGCTGGCTGCTGAAGACCGAGCCGGAGAAGTACAGCTTCGCCGACCTCACCCGCGACGGGTCCACCGTCTGGGACGGCGTGCGAAACAACCAGGCCGCGCTCTACCTCAAGGCCATGAAGGTCGGCGAAGAGGCCATCATCTATCATTCGCAGAGCGACAAGGCGGCGGTGGGGATCGCCCGCATCACCCGCGAGGCATTCCTCGATCCGTCAGACCCGGCCGGCCGGTTCGTGGCCGTCGAGATCGCGCCGGTGCGGCCGCTGAAGCGCCCGGTGGCCCTCGCCGAACTCAAGGCCGAACTCCCCGGCATGGCCATGTTCCGCCAGTTCCGCCTGTCGGTCTCCCCGCTTACCGGGGCGGAGTGGACGCGGATCCTGGAGATGTCCGGGGGGTAAAACAAAGAGCCCGGCCTCTCGGCCGGGCTCAAGGTGTTACCGTTTAAGTCCGGCGACGATCAGAAAACGATATGGATCGTCGAGCGGCGGTTCAGGGGCTCCTTGGTCCCATCCGGCGTGGCCACCGCGAGATCGGTCTTGCCGACCCAGCTGACATCCATGCTCGCGGCCGGCACACCCAGGGCGACCATGCCGTCG
>DASXCH010000144.1:0-53721 GCA_036491275.1 Caulobacteraceae bacterium | reverse complement strand
GGTCACGAAACCGGCCCTGCGACGGGCCCCGACGAGAGCGCCGATGTCGTTCTGCCGGGCAAGTTCGTCACGGCCGAGGGCAAGACGCGCCTGGACTTGGCGCAGCGCGAAATAGTCGCTGGCGATCTCGGCGGTGAGGGTGACTTCAGCGTCCCGCCTGGCCCAGACGGCCGCCTCGCTGTTGGCCTTCGCCTCCTCAATGGATCGGCGGACCCCGCCGAAGATGTCAATTTCCCAACTGGCGTCGAAGCCGGCGGAATAGAGGTTGAGGTGGCTCGGCAGGGC
Organism: Caulobacteraceae bacterium; assembly: GCA_036491275.1. Lineage (GTDB taxonomy): Bacteria > Pseudomonadota > Alphaproteobacteria > Caulobacterales > Caulobacteraceae > Acaudatibacter. The sequence continues at coordinate 53,436 of DASXCH010000144.1, read as the reverse complement.
GAAGCCGCCACCGGCTGGCGCCCCGCCGCTTCCGCTTGCGCCGGGGGACGCGCCGCCTGAGGTGCGGTTGGAATTGAGCGTCGCCGCATCGCCCATGGCCTTGATCGATGGCCATTGCGCAGCCTTGGCCGCGCTCTCCTGGAAGCGCGCCTGACGCACCCGCGAGGCGGCTGTTTCCAGATCGAGATTGGTTTTCAAGGCCCGTGCAATCAGTCCGTCGAGAACCGGATCGTTGAACTGCCCCCACCAGCGCGCGAGCTGCGCCTCGTCTAAACTGGTCGTAAGGCCGGCGGTTTCCGACCAATTTGCCGGCGAAACGATCTGTGGGCGGTGATAATCGGGCCCGACGGTGCAGGCGCATAACAGCGCTGTCACGAAAATGGCTGGAGCTGCGCGGGCGCGATTCAATGCGGGCTGCCGGCGGCGGCGCCTGGCGGGCGGCCACGCATGATGAGCACCAGAGGGACGCAGACCAGAACCACCACCATCAAGGTGTGGAAGACATCGATATAGGCGAGCATCTGAGCCTGTCGCTGGACGTCGCGGTACAGGTTGGCGAGCGCGAGTTGTTGGGCGTTTAGTGTCGACTGGCCCACGCCCTGCAATTGCCGAACGGCGTTGGCGAGCCCCTGGACGTAGTTGGGATTGAGCGGGTTGAGCCCCTCGACGAGCCGGGCCTGATGCCACTGGGCCCGCTGAGCCAGCATGGTCTGGACAGAGGCGATTCCGACCGTACCGCCAAGATTGCGGGCGACGTTCATCATCGCCGAGGCCTGATTGCTCTCGTTCGGCGCGAGGCCGACGTAGGCGATGTTGGTGATCGGCACAAACAGGAACGGCAGTCCGATCGATTGAAACATCCGCGCATAGGCGGCGTCGGCGAACGACATGTCGGTGTTGAGCCGGCTCATGTTCCACAGCGCCAACCCCTGGACGATGAACGCACCGCCAATCAGCCAGCGCGGGTCGGCGCGGCCCGAGAGCCAGCCCGCCAGAGGCATTACCAGGAACGTCGCCAAACCGCCGGCTGTGAGCGCCAAGCCGGCCTCGGTGGCGGTGTATCCCATCACCTCTTGCAGCAACTGCGGAATGAAGAGCGTGGTGCCGAAGATGATCACGCCGGTCAGCATCAGGAAAATGCTGGCAAGTCCGAAATTGCGCCGTCCAAACATTGAGATCGGCACGATCGGATCGCGGCGGGTCAGCTCCCAGGGCACCACGACCAGAAGGGAAAGGACCGAGATGGCAGCCGCCGTGCGAATGGTCGGCGAGGCGAACCAGTCATCAATCTGTCCCCGATCGAGCGTGATCTCCAGACAGCCCAGAAACAGGCCGGCGAGCAGAAAGCCCGGGAGGTCGACCTTGAGCCCGCCGGCGATCAGAGCCTCCCGATCTTTCCTCAAAGCCTCCGGTTCGTTGACGAAAAGATTGACCAGAAACAGGGACAATACGCCGACCGGCACATTGATGAGAAAGCACCATCGCCAGGACGCATTGTCGGTGATGAAGCCGCCGACGATCGGTCCGATAATCGGCCCGATAATCACGACAATCCCATAGGCTGCGAAGGCCATGCCGCGGTTCTTGGGAGGGAAGGTGTCGACCAGCATGGACTGCTCGACCGCCGCCAGGCCGCCGCCAGCTGCGCCCTGCAACACTCGGGCGAGAATGAGCAATGGCAGGTTCGGCGCAATGCCACAGAGGAAGGAGGCGAGTGTGAACAGGGCGACCGAGAACATGTAGTAGCGCTTTCGCCCGATCACGTTGGCCAGCCAGCCGGAGATCGGAATGATGATCGCCGTGGAAACCAGAAAGGTGGTGCTGACCCAGGTCGCCTCGTCGTAGCTGACGGCCATACTGCCAGCGATGTGGTCGAGGGCGACGTTGACGATCGACGTGTCGAGCACCGTCATGAAGGTGGCGATTGAGATCACCCCGACGATGGTCCAGGGGTTTCGGTGTCCGGCAACCGAGCGTTCCGAGGTCCAGCCGGTGTCGGCGTCGGTGGGCAACTCAGCGGACCCTGACGGTCGGTGTCACGGACATTCCAGGCCCGAAGACGCAGCCGCTAGGGACCTCGTCGAACAGGATCTTCACTGGCACGCGCTGGACAACCTTCACATAGTTACCGGTGGCGTTCTGGGGCGGCAGAAGGGCGAAAGCCTGACCGGCTCCGTGCTGGATCGAATCGATGTGCCCGCGGATATGGCCCTGGGGACAAGCATCGATCTTGATCGAGACCCTCTGGCCCGGGCGCATCAGCTTGAGCTGGGTTTCCTTGAAGTTGGCGGTGATCCACAGGGTCTGAGGCACAACGGCCATCACCTGGGTGCCGGGCTGGACGTAGTCGCCTATCGAGACGGTTCTTTCGGTTACGTGGCCCGTAATCGGCGCCACAAGGCGAGTATAGCCGAGCGTCACTGCCGCCCGGTCGAGCTGGGCCTTGGCCGAGTCGGCGGCGGCGCGGGCCCCGGCGAGTTGATCGCGCGCGGCTGCGATCTGCCCGGCCTTTCCCTGGGCGCTGCGAGCGGCCGACTGGACTTGGGCGTCAGCCTGACGGGCGGCGGCTTCGGCCTGATCCAACTGTAGGCCGGCGACGGCCAGGGGATTGAGCGCCTGCAGGCGGCGGTACCGGGCGAGGTCCTCGTCGGCCTTCCGGGCCGGCGCCCTGGTCGCCGCGAGATCGGCAAGGGATTGCCGCCACGCAGTCTGATCGACGGCGACCTGGGTTGCCGCGTTCTCGGTCTGGGCTCTCGCCTGGGTCCACTGGGCGCGCGCTTGCGACACCTGGGCGGCGACCTCAGAGGAATCCAGGATCATGACCGTCTGGCCGGCTCTCACCAGGGCGTTGTCCGGCGCCAGCACCGCCGTGACGCGGCCCGCCGCCTGGGGCGCCAGGCGCACGATGTGGGTGTCGATGAAAGCATCGTCGGTCGACTCGTAATTCCGCGCATTCAGCCACCACAGAAGGGCGCCGACGGCGAGGACCATCACTATGATGACGGCGATGACGATCGCCAGCGGATGGGCTAGCAGCCCGCCGCGACGGGCTTCCGGCTTGGGGGTGTCGCCGTCCTGTCGCGCATGATCGACCATTCGATCTCCGCCGTTCGGCAAAGCCCGCTGTGTCGACCTAACTCCAAAGCGAAGCTGGAGGTTCCCGGTCGGCGCCAAGGCGGCGCATTCAGGGTGCGACGCTATCGACTCTTGCGCGATTTGAAGTTTCGCGGCCGAATGGCAACGCGGTCGGAGGAATCCAAATGAGACTTATCGGCGTGGTCGCCGCTATGGCCGTAGTGCTGTCGTCGAGCGTCAGCAAAGCCCAGCTCAGGGGAGCCGAACGTTCGAACTTCGTCACCGGCTTCAATCGGACCTGCATCGCTGGATTTCGCAGCAATCAGATGATGGCGGACGTTCCCAGCCGAAGCGCAGCGTCAATCTGCGGCTGCGTCAGCCGCCGTGTTGCCGATACCATCGACTACCGTGACACATGGTCGCGTTACAAAGTTGGCTCAGGTCCCCAAGTGCCACCGGAGTTGCGAGACGCCATGATGGAGGGGGTGCAGTATTGCATCAGCCGGCGCAGCGATGGGTTCGCACCGATGAAGGTGACCCCTAACCGCTGAATATTTCGGTCAGGCGAGAGCGCTGGGCCTCGCCGATGCGCGTTGATGCCAGGCAATCACGTTCGAACGCTCGGGATCGATCGGCAGGCCGATCCAGTTGGCGAAGTCGACTGTCGACAGAGCGCAGATGTCGGCCATGGTGAAGGCTGAACCGGTCAAGAATTCCCGCTCAGCCAGCTCCCCATCCAGCCATTTCTGAGCGGCTCCGTAGGCGGCGCGATTGGATTCGCCAAAGTCCTTGTACTGAGTAAGCAGCGCGGCGGTGTACGGATGAGCGTGACGCCAGAAGTTCCCTACCGGCTGGGTGAGGATGAACTCGACCCGCCGGATCCACATGTCGACCCTGGCCTTCTCGAGAGCTGTCGCTCCAAAAAGCGGAGGTGCGGGGTTCAGCTCCTCCAAATAGCGGCAGATCGCCACTGTCTCGGAAATGGTTTCTCCGTCGTCCAACTCTAAGGTCGGAACCTGGCCCAATGAATTGCGGGCCCGATGCTCTTCCGACTTGTGCTCGCGCTTGCGTAGGTCGAGCGGCGTTTCGGTGAGATCGATGCCTTTTTCAGCAAGAAACACTCGCACTCGCCGGGGATTGGGCGCCGGCATCGGCGCGCCATAAAGCTTCATGATCCGCCTCCTGCGGGCTTTCGCGCGCGGCCTTACGAACTGGACGTCGGAAGGTCGCCCACGTCCCGCCAGTGTCCTGATTTCTCGCGCTCGAGATAACGGATCGAGCCGGCGCACATATTGACGCCCTCGCAGAGGTTTTGCTGCACCAGGGCGTGGACGCTATCGCCACTCACAACCGGCAGCGAAAGCGAGAGGATGGTCGCCGGATAGGTCGGCAGGTCGACGATGTCGCCGTTTGTGGTTGTGAGCCGTGAAACAGCGTCGTCTCCGCTCCGGATATGGTCTTTGGCTAGGGTGTCGGAGAGCCCCGGACAGGAATCCAGTACGCCGACAGGCGGCAAGCCGATGAACGCGCCCATGAGATCTGAGGAGGGCTTGTCACCAGACCAGGGCGCCTGGGCAATGTTGTCGGCTGTATAGTCCTTGGTCTCCTGTGTGTCCGGCGTGCCCGCCACCACCAGGGGCTCGGCATGCTTGCCCTTGCCGGCGTGGCTGAGGATCAGGTCAAGCGCCGCCGCACAGGCAGGGTTGTCGGCAGCCAGAGCCGCGCCGGGAGCGATCAGTGAGAGGGCCAGAAGGCCGCTCAGGCCCGTGTTTCGCCGCATGTCTCAGGCGTTTACCTTGGCTCGCCTCGGTTTGGCCAGGGCTTCGGAACGCTCAGATTGTCGGCGGAAAAGCTCCGCCAGATAGCGGCCCGTCCAGCTCCCTCCGTTGGCGGCGACCGCCTCCGGGCTGCCGGTGGCGATGACCTCGCCACCCCCGTCGCCACCCTCGGGTCCGAAGTCGACAATCCAGTCCGCAGTCTTCACCACGTCAAGGTTGTGCTCGATCACCACAACCGTGTTGCCTTGGTCGACCAGTTCGTGAAGCACCTCGAGCAGCTTGCGAACGTCCTCGAAATGGAGACCGGTGGTGGGTTCATCGAGGATGTACAGAGTCCGTCCGGTGGCCCGCCGGCTCAGCTCCTTGGAAAGCTTGATTCGTTGGGCTTCGCCGCCGGAGAGCGTCGTCGCCTGCTGGCCGACCTTGATGTAGCCGAGACCGACGCGTTTCAGGGTCTCCATCTTGTCGCGGATGGAGGGCACGGCCCGGAACATCTGGGCCGCCTCCTCGACGGTCATATCGAGCACGTCAGCAATCGACTTGCCGCGGAACAGGATTTCAAGGGTTTCGCGGTTGTAGCGATGGCCGTGGCAGACGTCGCAGGTGACATAGACATCCGGCAGGAAGTGCATCTCGATCTTGATCAGGCCGTCACCCTGGCAGGCCTCGCAGCGGCCCCCCTTGACGTTGAAGCTGAACCGGCCGGGCCCATAGCCGCGCGCCTTGGCTTCCGGCAGGCCGGCAAACCAGTCGCGGATCGCCGTGAAGGCGCCGGTGTAAGTGGCTGGGTTTGACCTGGGCGTGCGGCCGATCGGACTTTGATCGATGTCGATCACCTTGTCGAACTGCTCCAGGCCCTCGATCCGCTCGAATTGCGCGGGCGCGTCCGAGGCATTGTTCAGGCGGCGCGCCGCCGCCTTGTAAAGCGTCTCCACGGTGAAGGTGGACTTGCCGCCACCGGAGACGCCGGTGATGCAGGTGAAGCCGCCGACAGGGATCTCCACGGTCACATGCTTGAGATTGTTGCCGCTGGCCCCGGTCACCCGAACCACCCGCGCGGCCGACAGAGGCCGGCGGTTTGTAGGGATGGCGATCTGCCGTTCGCCACGCAGGTACTGGCCGGTCAGGCTGCGTTCGCTGGCCATGACATCCGCCGGCGCGCCCTCCGCCACGATCTCGCCGCCGTGGACACCGGCGGCCGGCCCCATGTCGATCACATGATCGGCCGACAGGATGGCTTCCTCGTCGTGTTCCACCACCAGCACGGAATTCCCGAGATCGCGCAGGCCTTTGAGGCTCTCGAGCAGGCGGGCGTTGTCACGCTGGTGCAGGCCTATGGAGGGCTCATCGAGAACGTAGAGCACGCCGGTCAGGCCCGATCCGATCTGGCTGGCCAGACGGATCCGCTGGCTCTCGCCGCCCGAAAGAGTGCCCGAAGCGCGAGACAGATTGAGGTATTCGAGACCGACATCGACCAGGAAGCGGAGCCGGTCGTTGATCTCCTTGAGGATTCGCCGGGCGATCTCGAGCTGCTTGGCGGTGAGGTCGCCCTCGACATTCTCGAACCAATCGCGGGCAGGACGAATGGCCATCGCGGAGATCTCGGCGATGTTGCGGCCGGCGATCTTGACCGCGAGGGCTTCCGGCTTGAGGCGCGCCCCGCCGCAGACCTCGCAGGGGGTCTCTGACTGATACCGGCCCAGTTCCTCGCGAACCCAGCTGGAGTCGGTCTCGCGCCATCGCCGTTCGAGGTTGGGCAGCACGCCTTCGAAGGTCTTGTCGACCTCATACTTGCGGGCGTTGTCGTCATAGACGAAGTGGATCTTGTCTCCGTCCGATCCGTACAGGATCACCGACCTGGCGGTGTCCGGCAGCTTCCACCAGGGCTCGTCCATGGAAAAGCCGTAGTGCCTGGCGAGCGCCTGCAGGGTCTGGGTATAGAGTGGAGAGGGGCCTTTGGCCCACGGCGAGATGGCGCCCTTGTGCAGGGTCTTGTCCTTGTCCGGGACAATCCGGTCAGCGTCAAATGCGAGCTTCATGCCCAGGCCGTCGCAAACCGGGCAGGCGCCGGCAGGATTGTTGAACGAGAAGAGGCGCGGCTCGATCTCGGCGATCGAGAAGCCCGACACCGGACAAGCGAACTTCTCCGAAAAGATCAGGCGGCGCGGCGCTTCTTCTCCCTCGGCCGCCTCGGCCCATTCCGCCACCGCCACGCCGTCGGCCAGCTTGAGGGCGGCCTCGAGGCTGTCGGCATAGCGGCTCTCCTGTCCGACGCGGGTGACCAGACGGTCCACGACGACGTCGATGTCGTGCTTGAAGTTCTTCTCCAACGCCGGGGCGTCCTCGATCGGGTAGAAGACGCCGTCGACCTTCAGGCGCTGGTAACCGGCCTTGCGCCATTCGGCGATCTCCCGTCGGTATTCGCCCTTTCGGTCACGCACCACGGGCGCGAGCAGGTAGATGCGCTCGCCGCCCGGCAGATCGGCCAGCTTGTCGACCATCTGGCTGACGGTCTGGCTGACGATGGGAAGACCCGTGACCGGCGAGTAGGGGACTCCGACGCGCGCCCAGAGGAGTCGCATATAGTCGTGGATCTCGGTCACAGTGCCGACGGTCGAGCGAGGGTTTCGGCTGGTGGTCTTCTGCTCGATCGAAATGGCTGGCGACAGGCCTTCGATCAGGTCGACGTCCGGTTTGCCCATGAGTTCGAGGAACTGCCGCGCGTAGGCCGACAGGCTCTCGACGTAGCGCCTCTGGCCCTCGGCATAGATCGTATCGAAGGCAAGGCTCGACTTGCCCGAGCCGGAGAGGCCGGTGATCACCACCAGTTCGCCGCGGGGGATATCCACGCTGACGTTCTTGAGGTTGTGCTCGCGCGCTCCGCGCACGCGAATAAATCGACTCTGTTCGAACATCGGCCCTGAAGATGAGAGTGTCGGTTTGCCAACCAATTTAATAACTGGAGTCGGCGACGCAGCAAGAACAAACAAGGAACTTCAGCGCGAGCCGCTGTGAAAGTCCTCTCATCGGTCCCAGATGGAGCGGAAATCAGCGCCGGCCAGGAGGCGCCGGGACGGACTGTCCTTGTCGATATGACCAATGAGACCGCGATAGACGCCAAAACCGGCAAGCTGCTGAAGTCTGGGCGAAAATCCGCGAACGACCTCCGGTGGGATGCCGAGTTGTTGGTTCTCTTGTTGTCTGATGAAGCCCGCGCAGTAGTTCATGGCGAACCCGACACGACGCTCGCTCGTGCTGTTGGCGCCGCCGCCATGCCAGAGCGCCCCATCCCAGATGAGGACCGATCCCCTGGGCATCTCGGCGGCGGTGGTCTCATACGTCCCGCCGTATTCCGGACTGGGCTCGAGATGACTGCCCGCGACCAAGCGCGTCGCACCGTTTGCGGCGGTGAAGTCGGTGAGCGCCCACATGGAGTTGCAGACGATCGGCGCGTGTGGCTTTTCAGGCGGGATGACCATGTCATCGGCATGGATCGGCTGAGCGATCTCACCCGGGTCGATCGCGATCGAGGACAGTGAGGAGATCAGGCACCCCGGGTCCAGCACGCCTTCAACGATCGGCAATACGGACGCGTGAACCGGGATCTCGTCGAACGGTGAACCATGAGCGAGCAGGTTGTAGATGTGCACTGTGGCGGCGCCTTCAAAGGTGTTGCCGGCCGGTTTCGCGCCCAGCTCGCGCTCAAGCCGATTCAGAGCTGCCGACAGAGACTCGACGAGATCCGGCTCGATCGCGTCCTCGACAATGGTGAAGCCAAGGCTCCGGACCCTGGCGACATGCTCGTCACGCGTGGCGCCGTTCACACTCCGTCTCCATTCATCATCTTAGTTGTGAGTATCACCGGGAGAGGCCGATTGCCCACCGCGACGCGTTTGCTATAAGCGCGGCGCCTGCGGGGGACTCAGGCTAGGGACGAGACCAGCTATGAGGCGTCGATGCAAACGTCTTCTTTGAAGTTAAAGGACGAAGAGTACCGTCCTGCAGAAGACGAGCCTTTCATGAGCGATCGGCAATTAGAATATTTCAAGAATAGATTGCTGGACTGGAAGGACGAAATCTTGCGCGAATCGCGCGAGACGGTGACCCATTTGCAATCCGAGACCGAAAACCATCCCGATCTTGCGGATCGGGCGTCGTCGGAAACTGATCGGGCTCTCGAGCTGCGCACTCGTGACCGGCAACGCAAGCTCATCGCCAAGATCGATGAAGCGCTTCGGCGAATTGACGAAGGCGCTTACGGCTATTGCGAAGAGACCGGCGAACCGATCGGCCTGGCCAGGCTGGAGGCGCGACCTATCGCCACACTGGGAGTCGAGGCCCAGGAACGGCACGAACGCCGCGAGCGCGTCCATCGCGACGATTAGGTCGCGCGATGCTTCGACTTCTGGAAGGCCATCCCTGACGGCGAGCAGCCGGAGTCGACGGCGTTGCTCAAGGTCCTTGGAACGATCGCTCGCGCAGTAGGGCAGGGAGGGGCGGCTTCTCCTCCGGCTGTCGAAGGGCTATATCTCGGCTGACTTATGCTTAAAATGAGCATAAGTTATATTCGGAGTCTTCCTTGGTCGACCGCCTCGTAATCGCCGCCGTCCAGGCCAATCCAAAGGTTGGTGATATCCATGGCAACGAGGCGATCGCCCGCGAAAGGATGGCGCAAGCCGCCGCGGTCGGGGCGCATCTGACGGTTTTCTCGGAACTCTTCCTGATCGGATACCCGCCGGAGGACCTCGCCCTGAAGCCGGCCGCGGTCGCCGGCTGTGTGGACGCCCTTCGTCGCCTCGCGGCGGACACAGCCCAGGGCCCGGCGTGCCTGATGACCCTGCCATGGCCGCACGAGGATGGCCGGCCCCGCAATGCTGTCGCGCTTCTGGCGGGCGGCGAAGTAAAAGATGTCGCCTTCAAGATCGATCTGCCCAACTACGGCGTCTTTGACGAAAAGCGGATCTTCGCCGCCGGCGAACGACCTCTGCTGTTCGACCTTGCGGGCGTGCGCCTGGGCGCACCGGTTTGTGAGGACATCTGGGGATCTGGGCCGGCCGCCCAGCTCGCAGCTGGCGGCGCGGAGATGTTGCTGGTCCCCAACGGTTCGCCCTACCGATGCACGGCCGACGACGAGCGGCTGGTCGTGGCCAGGACCCGGGTCGCCGAGACCGGCCTGCCGCTCATCTATGTCAACCAGATTGGCGGCCAGGACGAACTCGTGTTCGATGGAGGATCGTTCGCGCTGCAGGCCGACAGCTCATTCGCCATGCGTTTGCCGATGTTCGAGGAGGCGGTGGCCACTTCCATCTGGGAACGGCGAGATGCCGCCTGGCGATGTGTTGAAGCGCCGCTGGCTGCCTGGCCAAGCGGTCCGGAAGAAATATATCGGGCGATGGTCATCGCTCTGCGCGATTACGTACGCAAATCGGGTTTCAAGGGTGTGCTCTTGGGCCTCTCCGGCGGCGTGGACTCTGCGCTCTCCCTGGTGGTCGCGCGCGACGCCCTGGGAGCGGACGCGGTCAAGGCCTATATGCTGCCCTCGCGTTACACCAGCCGTGAAAGTCTGGAGGATGCGGAAGCCTGCGCCAGCGCCGTCGGTGTGTCGCTGGAAGAGATTTCCATCGTGCCCGGGGTCGAAGCCTTGGACGCCATGCTCGCCGGGCCATTCAAGGGCCTGGCCCACGACAGCACCGAGGAGAATATACAGGCGCGCCTGCGCGGCCTCACCTTGATGGCGCTTTCCAACAAGCTCGGATTGATGCTGCTGACGACGGGCAACAAGTCGGAGATGGCGGTTGGCTACGCCACGCTCTACGGCGACATGTGCGGCGGATATAACGTGCTCAAGGACCTGTACAAGGTCCAGGTCTACGACATCTGCCGCTGGCGCAACCAGCACACCGTATACGGATCGGTCGCCAATCCCATTCCGGAACGTGTGCTGACGAAATCGCCGTCAGCCGAACTGCGCCCCAACCAGACAGACCAGGACAGCCTTCCGCCCTACGAGACCCTTGACGCTATTCTGCATGGCCTGGTCGAGGAAGAGGCGACGCTGGATGAGATCGTGGCCAGGGGGTACGACGCCGCCACCGTGGAGCGGGTTCAGGATCTACTCTATGGCGCGGAGTACAAGCGTCGCCAAGCGGCGCCAGGTTTGAAAATCGGTCGTCGGGCCTTCGGTCGAGATCGGCGCTATCCTCTGGTCAACGGCTTTCGCGACAGGGTTTCCAGCTAGGACGTTTGCGCGAGCGGGATCACCGCCGGGGGGCCGGTTGGTTGCGCGCGTAAGGCCGGCAGGAGCGCTTCGACGCGGTCAACCTGGCCCCAGCAATCGCGGAATTCGACGGGCGCCAGGCGTGCCTCAATGAATTGCTCGAACAGGTCAAAGAGCCGGTCCCAGAAACCATCCGGGTTGTAAAAGACGATCGGCTTGTCATGCAGGGCGAGTCGTCGCCAGGAAAGGAGTTCGATCGCCTCTTCGAGAGTGCCGATGGCGCCCGGCATGACAACGAACGCGTCCGACTCCTCGAACATGCGCATCTTGCGTTCATGCATGTTGGCGACCACGATCGTCGGCACTTCGGTGTAGGCGCCTTCGATCTCGGTCAGAAACCCGGGAATAATCCCAAGGACGTCGCCGCCGGCCTCATGCGCAGCCTTGGCGCACGCTCCCATCAACCCGAAGCCGCCGCCGCCGTAGACCAGTCGTGCGTTCTCTCGCGCCAGGATGCGGCCCAACGCCGCCGCCGCCTCTTTCAACTCAGGCGCCGCGACCGGCGAAGAGGCGGCGAACACGCAGACACTGAACGGACGGTGCGTCCGGGCGGACATGACTATATCTTTCCCGTGAAATGGCATCTGGCCGCGTAGAACAACGGTTTGGCAGCGAGGTTGATCCGATTCAATCGGCGACTCCATTCAAATGGTCACGGCGATGGGCGATCGCCACTACCCTCGCGCTTGCCGCCTGCGGCCCTGCGCCTAACGAGCGCCCGATTGCGACGGCCCAACCGGCGACCACGGAGAGGGGCTATTCGGCGCCGCCCGAGCTGGTCTCGGCGTTGCGGCGATCAGGCGCAAGCGTGCTTCTGTCCGGAACGGCGGCCCCTTTGAGCCGGGTGCGGCTGGCAAGTCCGACAGGTGAAGCCGTTTTCGCAAACGCAGGCTCTAACGGGGCCTGGCGCATGGTCATCCCGGCGTCGGCCGATGTCCGTCTTTTTGGCCTTTCGGCCACAACACCCGGCCGCACGGTTCAGGCGGAGGGTTATCTGGCGGTGGCGCCCAGCGGTGAGGCGGCACAGCTCCGCTCCGGGTCCGGCGCGCGAGCCATCATCGCCCGCGGCGCCGGTGTCGCCCTGCTGGCCGCCGATTTCGACCGCAAAGGCGGGGCGGTGGTTTCTGGCGAGGCTCCGGCCGGCGCCTCGGTATCTATCACGGTCGATGACCAGAAGCGCGGGCTGGCCAAGGCCGGCGCCGACGGGCGCTTTCTGCTGGCGCTCAATGAACCTTTGAAGCAAGGCGCGCATTCGGTCCTCGCCGAGGCCGGCGGAGACAGAGCGCAAAAGGCTCTGGTGGTATCCGCTCCGCCACATCCAACTGAAGGACCGTTCCAGGCGCGGACTGTCGAGGGCGGTTGGCAAATCGATTGGCTGACTCCGGGCGGCGGCGTGCAATCGACGGTGCTCTACCAAGCGTCCGGACCCGGCGCGTGAACCCGCATTTCGCAGGGCGCCGGCCCGTTCCCGGCGTGACCCAGACTGCCACGTTGAAGTTCAACTTCTTCACCTCAATGGCCGATCTCGTGCGGCTGGTGATGCGGTCCAGAGCGCCTGGACTGAAGCGACGCTTGGGCGCGGCTCTGGCTCTGGTGCTGATCGGCAAATGGACGGGGGTGATCGCGCCTCTATTCCTGCAGGGGGCGATTGATCATCTCAATCGCGGCCGCTCGCCGTCGGAGGCCCTCTTCACCGCCTTTGTCGGCCTGGCGGCCGGATGGGTCGCCTTGAGGTTCATCGCCGGAGCCACGCCCTACGCGCGCGATTCCATCTTCACGCCGGTGTCTCAGCAGGCGCTGGCTCGCTCCGCGATGGAGACCTTTGGGCACTCACTATCGCTGTCAGTGGACTTTCATCAGGCGAAGCGGAGCGGGACGCTGGCGCGGATCATCGATCGCGGCGCCCGCTCGACCGACTTCCTGCTGCGCAGCGTGGTGTTCAACCTGGGTCCCACCTTCCTCGAATTGCTCATGGCGGCGGCGGTGCTTGCGGGCCGGTTCAATTGGCGCCTGGCGGCGGTCGCCGTAGCGACGATCCTGATCTACGTCGCCTTCACCTTCAGCATATCCAACTGGCGCATCCAGCATCGGCGCGAGCTCAACGAGGCCGATTCAGAGGCGGCCGGCATGGCCATGGACGCGCTGATGAACTTTGAGACCATCAAGGCGTTCGGGGCCGAGTCTCGGGTCGTCTCGCAATATGAAGCGGCGATGGGCGGCTACACCCGGGCGGCGGTGAAGGCCAACACGTCTCTGCAGCTCCTGAACGCCATCCAGAGCGTGGTGCTCAATCTCGGGCTCATCGCGGTGACCGTGATCGCCGGGCAGGAGGTGCTCAATCACCGGATGACGCTCGGCGGCGTCACCGCCTGCATCCTGATCCTGCAACAGGTATACGCGCCGCTCTTCAGTCTGGGCATGAACTATCGTGAGATCCGACAGTCATTCATCGACATGGAGCAGATGCTCGAGTTGATGGCGGTCTCGCCGGAGATCGTCGATGCCCCACGCGCCCGCCCCTTGCCGCCCGCCACCGGGCGAGGGGCGGAACTCGCGTTCGAACATGTCGATTTTCGCCATACCGCACGCTCAGTCGGCCTGTCCGACATCAGCTTCGCCGTGCCGCCGGGGACAACGACCGCTCTTGTCGGGCCATCCGGCGCCGGCAAGACGACGGTCGCCCGGCTGGCGCTGCGGCTGATCGATCCTCAGGGCGGCTTGGTGAGACTTGAGGGGCTCGATCTCAGGGAGGTGCGGCTCGATTCGCTCCGCTCTGCCGCCGCCCTGGTGCCTCAGGACGTCGCCCTGTTCAACGACACCCTCTGGGCCAACATCGCCTTCGGCGACCCGGACGCCAGCGAAGTGCAGGTATGGGCGGCCACCGAGGCGGCGGAACTCGCTGGCTTCATCGAGAGCCTACCGTACAAGATGGAAACGCGGGTGGGCGAGCGCGGGCTGAAGCTCTCCGGGGGCGAGCGCCAGCGCGTCGGCGTGGCCCGTGCATTGCTAGCCGATCCTCGCCTGCTCGTGCTCGACGAAGCCACCAGCGCGCTCGATAGCGCCACCGAGGCCGCGATCCAGTCGACGTTGCGCAAGGTGCGCGCCGGTCGAACCAGCCTGGTCATCGCCCACCGTCTATCGACCATCGTCGACGCCGACGAGATTCTCGTGTTGAGGCGCGGCCGCATCGTCGAGCGGGGATCGCACGACGAGCTGCTGGCGGGCCGCGGCGAATATGCCGCCCTATGGCGGCGGCAGACACGCGAAGCCAACACGCCTAGGCTGGAGCCGGCTTAAGGAAAGAGAACCGCCATGCGCTACCTGCATACCATGGTCAGGGTCGCCGATCTCGACGGCGCGCTCGATTTCTACTGCGCCAAGCTCGGCCTCGAAGAGGTTTCGCGGTTCGACAACCCCGCCGGCAAGTTCACCCTCGTGTTCCTGGCCGCGCCGGGCGATGTCGAGGCGGCGAAGGACAAGCGCGCGCCTATGGTCGAAATCACGCACAACTGGGACCCCGAGGATTATCAGGGCGGCCGGAACTTCGGCCATCTCGCCTACCAGGTCGACGATATCTATGGCGCGTGCCAGCGTCTGATGGATGGCGGCGTCATCATCAATCGGCCACCGAGGGACGGGCACATGGCTTTCGTCCGCTCGCCCGAGGGGATCTCGATTGAGCTTCTGCAGAAGGGCGGGGCCCTGGCGCCGGCCGAGCCGTGGAAATCAATGCCCAACGTCGGCGTCTGGTGAGGCGTGAAGCGATGCCATCGATCGCAGCCAGTTGACCGCGGCGATAACATAAGCCCGGTCGCGCGCCAGCGGCGAGACGTGGGTCGCGCCGACCGCCTCGAGCATCCAACCGCGAACCGCTCGTTCGGAGGGAACGGCCTCGGCTCTGCGCCAGGCGGTCGCCAACGCTGAGCCAGGATCGGGGCCCCCATAGATGCTCACGGTCGGTATAGACCGCGGCGAGCCACCGAGGTTGGCCGTGATGAAAAGACCCGGGACGATCGCCCGATCTTCGTTCCGCGCGACACGCAGCCGACGCGGGCTCGACAACGCGCGCCTCTTGTTGGCTGTGGCTTCTGCCGGGAGTCCTTCCGCCTTGACGACCGTCAGGGCGCCGAGCGGCGCAAGGCCGAGCGCGCCGGCATCGGCGGCCAGGTTCGACAAACGACGTTCGCGCGCCAGGTCGGCCAGAAGCAGCGGCTCGGTGATGTCGTTGCTGGTGACTCCGTTCACATAGACGAGACCGGCGACGCGTTCCGGCCACAGCGCCGCAAAGGCCTCGGCGTAAAGGGCCCCGTTTGAGTGGCCAACGAGGATAACAGGTCCTCTCTCATCAAGGCGGTCGAGCAGACCAGCAAGCTCCTCGGCGATGGCGGTGACATCGCTCCCGCCGGCTCGCGGCGCCGATCCGCCGACGCCGCCGCGATCATAGGCGCAGACCCGTCCGCCTCTGGAGAGGTCAGGGAGAACGCGGGCCCAGTCGTCGGCCGTGCCGAAGGCTCCGGATTCCAGGATCACCGTCGGCGCCTGGGTGCGCTCGCCGCGGCAATCGACACGAAGACCTCCCACGGAGTCGCTCGCGGCCGTCGATGCCGCCGCCAGTGCAAGCAGGGCGGCAAGGATCAGGACAAGACGCATGCGCAGCAAATTGACCACAGCGATCGCTCGTCGTTCAATCAGAACAGGAATCGAGGAGCGACCTCATGACCCGGCCGGCCAATCCGATATTCGAACTTCGCGGCGTCAATCACCTCGCCCTGGTCTGCAAGGACATGGAACGCACGGTGCGTTTCTACCGCGACGTCCTGGGCATGCCCCTGGTCAAGACCATCGACCTGCCGCAGGGCGGCGGCCAGCACTTCTTCTTCGACATCGGCAATGGTGACTGCCTGGCGTTCTTCTGGTTTCCGGGCGCGCCAGAGGCAAGACCCGGGATCTCGAGTCCAGCGGCCTTGCCTGGAGTGGGATCGCTCGTGACGGCTCATGGCTCGATGAACCATATCGCCTTCGATGTGCCGACCGAGAAGTTTGACGCCTACTGCGCAAGGCTGAGGAGCCGCGGCGTGGAGCTGTCGCCCGTGCTGAACCACGACGATTCGAAATACCAGGTGAGCCGCGAGGTCACCGATCGGGTCTTCGTACGTTCGGTCTACTTCTTCGATCCGGATGGGGTCTGCCTTGAGTTCGCCTGTTGGACCAGGATTTTTGGACCTGAGGATGTGGCTCACGATCCGATGACGGCCGGGGGCGAGCGGGCAGTCGGGGTGATCACCGGCGCGGCCCTCACGCCCGCAGAGTGAAGCAGTCTCCGGCGCCGTGAACGACGCCGGATTGATTGAGACTGTCCGCGCGCTTGGTCTGCTGGCGCCGAGCGAGACCGTGGAGTGCATTCCGCTGTCCGGCGGCGTCTCCTCGGATGTCTTTGAGGTTCGATCGGATGCCGGCCGGGCTTTTGTCGTCAAGCGGTCCATTCCGAAGCTCAGGGTCAAGGCCGATTGGCGCGCGCCGGTCGCGCGGGACGCTCAGGAAGTCGCCTGGCTGAGGACGGTGCGCCGGATCGATCCGCGGCTTGTCCCCGAGGTTCTGGCCTGGTCGCCCGACGATCACCTTTTCGCCATGGAGCGACGGTCCGGGCCTGTCTGGAAACTGGCAATGATCGAAGGCCGGGCCGATCCCGATTTTGCCGGCGAGGTCGGCGCGGCTCTGGCGCGGATCCACGCGGCGACGGCCAGCCGGACGGATGTCGCCGAGCGGTTTCCTGATCCCGCGAACTTCTTCGCCCTGAGGATCGATCCCTTCCTGCTCTACACCGCCCGGCGTCACCCCGACGTCGCGCCCAGGCTGACGTCGCTCGCCGCCGATCTGCAGCTGCACGGCGAGGTCGTGATCTGGGGTGACGCCAGCCCGAAGAACATTCTCATCGCCGAAGAAGGGCCGGTGTTCCTCGATGCTGAAACCGCGGCTATGGGCGATCCAGCCTTCGATGTCGCTTTCTGCCTCGCACATCTGCTGCTGAAGACGGTTTGGCTGGCCACATACGCGGCGCCGCTGTTGGCCAGTTTCATTTCGCTTCGTGATTCCTATCTGGCGGGGTTCCCTGGAGACGCGGGCTTCAGCCGGCGCACCGCGAGCCTGATCGGCGCCCTTCTGCTTGCGCGTGTGGATGGCAAATCGCCGGCCGGCTACCTCAGCGCCGAACAGGATGAGGTCGTCCGCCGACGGGCCAAGGTGATCCTGACGCGTCCCGATCTCGATCTGGCGACCCTGCCGGAGCTCTGGCGAGTTCTCGCCTAGAGGACCGTCTCGACCTTCTCCAGCGGACGGGCCAATACGGTTCCCTTGGTCGCGCGGACGATCGGGCGCTCCACGAGGATGGGGTGCTGGGTCATGGCGGCCAGGATGGCCTCATCGGAAACGCCAGCGCGGGTCAGGCCAAGCTCTTCGGCGGGGGTTCCGCGCGCACGCAGGATATCGCGAGCCGACATCTTCATTTCGGACAGCAGCTGCCTGAGCTGTTGAACCGTCCAACCTGTTTTGAGGTATTCAACCACATTCGGGTGCAGGCCGGCCGCGCGAATGGCTGCCAGCGCCTTGCGCGACGTGCCGCAGTTGGGGTTGTGAAAGATGGTGATTTCGCCGCTCATCGCCGCCCTCTTTTGGACCCGGCGCGCAGCCCCGCAGGATGGCTCCCCGGGCAGGACTCGAACCTGCGACCCGCCGGTTAACAGCCGGCTGCTCTACCAACTGAGCTACCGAGGATCAGCGCAAGGGGTGCGCTCTTACCCCCGGACCTTGATCGGTGCAAGCGCGCCTCGGAGGGGCGGCGGAATGGTTGTCAGCTCCCTTCAAGGAGACTACCAATTTACCCAGCGACAGAGGGAGGGACAGGCCATGGCTGGCAGGTCTTGGGCCTTGGCCCTGGCGTTCGCCGCATGCATGACGCCGGCTTCAACCGTCCTGGCCTCAGGCGGGGGTGGCATGGGGGGCGGTTCGATGCCGACCGTCACCACGCCGCAATATGATCCGGTCCAGGAATACCAGCAGGGCATGTCGGATTATCAGGCGGGGAATTTCAAGTCCGCCGCCCGCCACTTTGACAACGTCACCTATGCCCAGGGCCATGACGCCAACGCCTGGTACATGCTGGGAATGGCCAAGTCGGGCGCCGGAGATCTCAAGGGCGCCGAAAAGGCTCTCTCCAAGTCGGCGAAGCTGGACTCGGGACCGGTGGCCACCCATCGCGACCTGGCGGTAACGGAGGCCAAGCTCAGGGAAAACGACAAGGCCCAGGCCGAACTGGGTGAACTCACCCGGCGTTCGACTCAATGCAACAGCGCCTGCCCTGAAGCGGCCGACCTCAGGGCGGCTATCGCCGCCGTGCAGCAAGCTCTGGGCGTCGTCTCGCCGACTGCGGCCCTGCCGCTGCAGGGCGATTTCAAATTTGCCGGTCTGTCGTCAGGCGATCTGGCCTACACGCGGGCGGTGAGCCTTATCAACGAACACCGCTTTGGCGAGGCGCTGGCCGCCCTCGACGAGGCCGAGCGCGTGCTCGGCCCCCACCCGGACATTCTGACCTACAAGGGTTATGTCTGGCGCAAGATGGGCCATCTCGATACGGCCGAGACCTTCTATCGCGCGGCCCTCGCCGAGGCGCCGGGCCACCGAGGCGCTACGGAATACTATGGCGAACTCGAGGTGATCCGCGGCGATATGCCCGGGGCGCGCAGGATGCTGGCCAAGCTCGAGGATGAATGCGCGTTCGGCTGTGTCGAAGCCGAGGATTTGCGGCGTTGGATCGATCGCGGCGGCGATCCGGCCTCCTGATCCTTTTTCTCGCGGCGGCCTTCACCGCGCCCAGCGCTGCTCCGCCGCTGCGCGCCCTGCGCTGGCTGGCGCCTGGCGCCGACGGCGCTCGCCTTCTGACCAGCCGGCCCGTCGAATGCCTGCCGCCACCGAGGTCGGCTGAGGAGGCCTATTTCATCGAGGTTGGGCGAGCGGCGTTTCGCACGCCCATGACGCTTGGCGGCCAGGCCGCGCGGGCCGGCGTCGATTGCGAGACCTGCCACCGAAACGGCCGGCGAAACACTGACTTCCATTTTCCCGGCATCTCCGGCGATCCCGGGACCGCCGACGTCACCTCCTTCATCTTCAGCAGCCATCGAGGCAAACCAGGATTCAAGCCCGTTGCCATTCCGGATCTGGGCGGCCCGAAGACGGCGTTGAAGGTCAATCAGTCGCCAAAGTCGGCCGACCTGGAGCATTTCATCCATGGCCTGGTGACCGAGGAATTCGAGGGCGCCGAGCCGTCGCCCAGCGTGCTCAAGGGTCTCGCCGCCTACGTGCGGGCGCTCTCGCCGAACGCCTGTCCGGTTGGCCGCATCGAAACAGTGACCCTGGCGGGGGATCTTTCGGACGCACGCCGGGCGGTCCATGCCGGAATCCAGGCCTTGGCCAGGAAGGATACGGCGACGGCGGTGGCCATGGCGGCCGCCGCGCGCTCGGTGCTGGGGGCTATCGCCGAGCGCTATGGTGCGCCGGGCCTGGAAGCCGATGTGGGCGCTCTGCGCGCCGCCGATCTCGATCTAGCCGCTGTAATTGATGACGTTCGGGCGAACAGGACCGAAGCCCAGGTCGGGCTGGAAACCTGGCTGGCGAAATCCGCTGACCTGGAGCGCCGACTGAGGCGCGACGAGGCTCGTTCCTATTATGACCGGACTGCCCTTGCGCACGCGATCGCCGCGATCTGACGGACTGGAGGCCTGGGCCGGAATCGAACCGGCGTGCACGGATTTGCAGTCCGCTGCGTCACCACTCCGCCACCAGGCCGCGCGAGGGGAGGGGATCGCTACCAGAAGCATCTTCGCCGGGCAATCGCGCGCCGATTGCTGGCGATTGCACGTTCACGGGGCGGGGACCTATAAGCCTCCGCCGCCGCCAGTGAGGATTGAATGAGCGTCGATTTCAGTGCCCTGCGCGAAACCATGGTCGACAGCCAGGTGCGGACTCAGAACGTGACCGATCTCTCCCTCATCAACGCCCTGCGGGCGTTTCCAAGGGAAGACGTGACCCCAGCGGACAGGATTTGGCTCGCTTACGCCGACAGCGAGGTGGAATACTCGCCTGGGCGCTGGATGCTGCGACCGAGGGATGTCGCAAAGCTTCTCCAGGCGCTGCGTCCTCGGCCCGGCGAAGAAGCGCTGGCCCTTTCGGCGCCCTATGCCGGCGGCATCCTCGAGCGCCTGGGCTTGGCTGTCACGCGGCAGGACGCGGCGGCGCCCGTCGAAGGGGCGTGGGACGTGATCGTCTGTGAAGGGGCTGTCACCTCTGCGCCGCAAGCCTGGATGGATGCTTTGAGGGTCGGTGGAAGGCTGGGCGTCGTAGAACGCGAAGGACCGGTCGGGCGGGCGATGCTGTATGTCCGAACGGAACATTCGATTGGATCAAGGTCGCTTTTCGATTCAACCCCGCCTGTACTTAAAGGCTTCGAACCACGTAGGAGCTTCGTCTTCTAGGCTGTTAACTATGTTTCAACCACAAGCCTTGGCCATAGAGACAAATCCAGACGTTTGGACTGACCTGCGACTCATTGACGCTCGACAAACACTACCGAAGATGCTTACAGACGCGAACGGGTGCAATTTCTAGGGGGCGCATCCCGCTCTCCCTGACCCAATGGTCTATTGATTATGCCGGATCAACCCGCGCAAGAACCGTCGATGGACGAGATATTGGCGTCTATCCGGCGCATCATCACGGATGATGAGCCGGGCGAAGAGGCCAAAGGCGAAGCCAAGACTCCTCAACCTGCTGGCGCCGGCGGCGCCACGCCTGCCAAGGGCAAGGCCGAGGAACCTGCCAGCGCCAATGTTGCGGAAGCTTCAGGCGGCCCGGCAGCCAAGGCTGAAACAAGCAAGAAAGCTGCTGACGAACCAGCACCGGTTTCGGAGAAAGACATGGCTGAATCCAAAGTGGGCGACGCCCAGGCGGAGGACCCGCAATTGGTGAGCGACAAGGCGGCGACTGACACCGCCTCAGCGTTCGCCAAGCTTTCCGTCGCTGTCAAAGAATCCTCAGGAGAACCTTCTATGACCATGCCCGCGCCGGGCCGTAGCCTGGAGGACGTGGTGCGCGAACTGCTGCGTCCGATCCTCAAAGAATGGCTCGAGACCCATCTCCCCGAGATCGTTCGCGAGCACGTCGAGGAAGAAGTAGCGCGGATTTCGCGGGGCAGCCGGTCGCGCTGATCCCCGCGTGACACCCCCTTTCGGATAGACGAAAGGGGGTGTTCCGCGCCCCATCTTCGGGGCAGTTTCTGTTCCCCTAGACGTGGGCGCCATGCTCGAGAAGTCGTTCGACTCTGTCACCGCCGAACCTCGGCTCTATGAGCTTTGGGAGGAGTCGGGCGCGTTCGCACCAAGCTCTGACCCGGCGGCGCGACCCTTCTCGATCGTCATTCCGCCGCCCAACGTGACCGGCTCGCTCCACATCGGTCATGCGCTCAACAACACCTTGCAGGATGTCCTCGTCCGCTTTCAGCGGATGCGGGGGGCCGCGGCTCTTTGGCTGCCCGGAATGGATCACGCTGGAATCGCCACGCAGATGGTTGTCGAGCGGCAATTGGCCGCGGCGGGAAACATGGGCCGGCGCGACATGGGCCGAGAGACGTTCGTCGAGCGTGTCTGGGCCTGGAAGGCCGAGTCAGGCGGCGCAATCTCGCGCCAGCTTCGCCGCCTGGGCGCCTCCTGCGACTGGAGCCGGGAACGGTTCACGCTCGACGATGGTCTGTCGCAAGCGGTCCGCAAGGTATTCGTCGCCCTCCACCGCGAGAAGCTGATCTATCGCGACAAGCGGCTGGTGAACTGGGACCCGCAGATGCAAACCGCGATCTCCGATCTGGAGGTCGAACAGCGGGAGATCGATGGCCACTATTGGCATTTCGCCTATCCGCTCGAGGATGGATCGGGCGAGATCGTCGTCGCCACGACGCGTCCAGAGACCATGCTGGCCGACACCGCCGTCGCGGTGCATCCGGGCGATGAGCGCTACGCTCACCTGGTCGGCAAGTGCGTGCGCCTGCCGATCGTCGGGCGGCCGATCCCGATCATCGCCGACGACTACGCCGATCCGGAAAAGGGATCGGGCGCGGTCAAGATCACGCCGGCTCATGATTTCAACGACTTCAGGGTCGGG
The DNA here is from genome assembly GCA_036491275.1 of Caulobacteraceae bacterium. Taxonomy (GTDB): domain Bacteria; phylum Pseudomonadota; class Alphaproteobacteria; order Caulobacterales; family Caulobacteraceae; genus Acaudatibacter. The sequence continues at coordinate 31,104 of DASXCH010000144.1, read as the reverse complement.
CAGCGCCATCGCCTGCCGATGATCAATGTCCTCGATCCGCAGGCGCGGTTGAATGAAAACGCCCCCGCCGAGTTCCGCGGGCTGGATCGTTTCGCAGCGCGCAAGAAGGTCGTCGCCGAATTCGAGGCCTTGGGGCTGCTGAGGGGCGTCGAGACCGTTCGTCACGCCGTGCCCCATGGCGATCGCTCCGGGGCGGTCGTCGAACCTTATCTCACAGACCAATGGTACGTGGATGCCAAGGTTCTCGCCGTGCCGGCTATCAGGGCGGTCGAGGACGGCCACACGGTGTTCGAGCCGCGCCACTGGGCGAAGACCTACTTCGAGTGGATGCGCAACATCGAGCCGTGGTGCGTCTCCCGCCAGCTATGGTGGGGTCACCGGATTCCGGCCTGGTATGGTCCGGACGGCAAGATCTTTGTCGCCGAAGCCGCCGAGGAAGCCGAGCGCGCCGCCCACGAACATTACGGTCGCGCGGAACCTCTTCGCCAGGACGAGGACGTCCTCGACACCTGGTTCTCGTCCGCCCTGTGGCCGTTCTCGACGTTGGGCTGGCCGGAGAGAACGTCCGACCTCGAACGATTCTATCCGACCCATACTCTGATCACCGGCTTTGACATCATCTTCTTCTGGGTCGCCCGGATGATGATGATGGGCCTGCATTTTACTGGCCAGGCGCCGTTCCAGCGGGTGTTCATCAACGCCCTCATCCGCGATGCGGAAGGGGCAAAGATGTCCAAGTCCAAGGGGAACGTCATGGACCCCCTTGAACTGATCGACCGCTATGGCGCAGATGCGCTCCGCTTCACCTTGACCGCCATGTCGGGACAGGCGCGCGACATCCGCCTCTCGAACGCTCGCATTGAGGGATACCGCAACTTCGGCACCAAGCTGTGGAATGCGGCGCGCTTCTGCGAAATGAACGGCTGCGTTCTCCCGGAGGATTTCGACCCGGCCTCGACGCGGCAGCGGGTCAATCGCTGGATTCTCAGCGAAACCGTAAAGACAGCCCGCACGGTCACCGAGGCGTTGGAGGCCTGCGCCTTCGATGACGCGGCCGCCGCACTCTACAGGTTTGTCTGGAACCTCTATTGCGATTGGTATCTCGAGTTCTGCAAACCGGTCCTTCAGGGTACGGATGAAGAGCTGAAATCAGAGACCCGGGCCATGGCGGCCTATGTCCTGGAGACCATCCTGAAGCTCCTGCACCCGGTGGCGCCTTTCATAACCGAGGAGCTTTGGAGCCAGACCAGAGAGCGCTCCGGTTTGTTGATCTCGGCCGCATGGCCGGATTTGCCCAGGGAGTGGATCGACGAAAGCGCCAGTGAGCAAATGGCGTCGGTCGTAGGCGCGATCGCCATGGGGCGTGCTGTGCGATCCGAACTCAATGTGCCCCTTTCCGCGCGTCCGCCGCTCATCGTCACTGACGCTGAACCGGAGCGAGCCGAGGCGCTCAGGGCCAACGACGCGGTCATCCGCCAGATGCTGCGGGTCTCCGAGCTCATTTTCGACAGTGACGCGGGCGGCGGTGCCATTCCCTACGTCGCCGATGGGGCGGCTTTCGCGTTGCCGGTCGCGGACTATATCGATCTCGCCGCCGAGGGCGCGCGGCTGAAGAAGGAGCTGACCGCGCGCGGCCAGGAGATCGACCGCACGTCGAAGAAGCTTGCCAATCCGGAATTTCTGTCTCGCGCTCCGGAGGAGGTCGTCGAGGAGAACCGCGAGCGCCTCGCCGAGGCCGAAAGCGTGAGGGCGCGGCTCGAAGAGGCCTTGGCGCGTCTAGAGGCGATCCGCTGAACGGCGACGCGTCCGGCGGCTTTACATCCAAGGCGAGCTTGTGAAAGAGCGGGGCGTCATGTCCAGCCCCACTGTCAAACCGGCGTGGCCGGCGATGTCGATCACCGAGGCCCACGCAATCCTCACCGCCCCCGGCGCGCCATTCGAGATGGAAGAAGTGGTCATCCGCGGCGTGCCGACCCGGACCTGGAAAAACTCGCCGCCAACCCTGCGATCCGTCGTTGAGGCCTCCACCGCGTTCGCCGAGCGCGTCTTCCTGGTCCACGAGGACGAGCGGGTGACGTTCGAGGCGTTCGGACGGGCGTCCGCAGCGTTTGCGGAAGTCCTGGCCGCTGACGGTGTGACCAAGGGCGACCGCGTGGCGATCGTCATGCGCAATCTGCCCGAGTGGCCGGTAGCCTTTTACGCAGGGGCGTTGCTCGGCGCGATCGTGACGCCGCTGAATGCCTGGTGGACCGGTCCAGAACTCGAATATGGCCTGCTCGATTCCGGTTCAAAGATCGCCATCGTCGATGCCGAGCGTCTCGAGCGATTGAGCGAGCATCTGCACAACTGCCCGGACCTCAAGCGGGTGTACGTCGCTCGCGAGACGGACGAGGTGGCCCATCCGGAGATCGTCAAGCTCGAGGATGTTATCGGCGGACCGGTCAGCTGGGCCAGCCTGCCCGATCGGCCTCTGCCTGACGTCGATATCGCGCCGGACGACCCGGCGACGATTTTCTACACCTCCGGAACGACGGGAAAGCCCAAGGGTGCGGTCGGCACCCACCGGAACATCAACTCCAACATCATGGCCGCGGGAAGTGTTGCAGCTCGCGCCTTCCTGCGCCGCGGCGAGGCGCCGCCTGCGCCCGATCCCAACGCCCCGCAGCGCTGCATCCTGCTCTCCGTGCCCTTCTTCCATGCCACCGGCTGCTTCGCGATCCTGAACCCGACCCTGTTCGCCGGCGGTAAGATTGTGATGATGCGACGCTGGGATCCGGTACGCGCCTTCGAACTGATCGAGCGGGAAAAGGTCAATCTGGCCGGCGGCGTGCCGACCATAGCCTGGCAGCTGATCGAGCATCCGCTTCGCGCCAACTATGACCTCTCGTCCCTGGAGAATGTCTCCTACGGCGGCGCGCCGTCGGCGCCCGAGCTGGTGCGCAAGATCCGCGAAACCTTCCCCAATTCGGCTCCCGGCAATGGTTGGGGCATGACCGAGACATCGGCCACGGCCACAAGCCACGGCGGCGAGGACTACGACACTCGACCCGACTCATGCGGCCCCGCCGTGGCGGTGACCGACCTCAAGATCATGAGCGTCGAGGGCGACCGGGAGCTGGCGGTGGGAGAGGTGGGCGAACTCTGGTGTCGTGGGCCGCAGGTCGTACCAGGCTATTGGAACAAGCCCGAAGCCACCGCTCACACCTTCGTCGATGGCTGGGTCAAGACCGGCGATCTCGCCAGGCTGGACGAGGAGGGCTTCTGCTACATCATCGACCGCGCGAAGGACATGCTGATCCGGGGCGGAGAGAACATCTACTGCATTGAGGTCGAAAATGTCCTTTTCGACCATCCCGCAGTGATGGACGCAGCGCTTGTGGGCATCCCGCACAAGACTCTTGGTGAGGAGCCGGGGGCGGTCGTCACTCTGAAACCCGGGGCCGACGCCTCAGAGACGGAACTGCGTGCGTTCGTCGCCGAACGCCTCGCCGCGTTCAAGGTGCCGGTGCGGGTGCTATTCTGGCCTGAGACCTTGCCGCGCAATGCCAACGGCAAGATCATCAAGCCGGACCTGCGCAAACTGTTCGAAGCCGAAGCCTAATAGAGACGCCGTCCGCTCGGTCGCCAAACGCCGTTGGGGGCGCGGCAGAGTTCAAACTGGTGGGGGCGGCCACGCCAATCCTGTTCAACCCACCGGCAATGTGCGCGCGGCTGAGATCGGTGCGGATAGGCAAGGCAACGAACGGAGTTGCGGCCAATTTCATGACCGGCGACTGCCCCGACCGTGCCGCCGACGATGGCTCCCCCAAACCTGGAGCCGCGCCCGGCGATGGCGCTGCCGATGACTGCCCCGAGCGCGCCGCCGGTCACCGCGCCATTGGCCCCGGCCGCCCTTTTCGCGGTCACGCATGGGTCATAGGGTCCATAGGCCGCATAGGGCTGGGCGATGGCGAGAACTGGAACCGTCAAGTTGGGCGCGACGGTCAAGGCGGCGATCGCGAGGAGGGCAAGGGATCTCATGATGGGTTCCGTATCGGTCGGTTGTTCGCCCAGATGATCGCAGGTTAAGTTCGTGCCGGGAACGGGAAGGCCAAGGCAAAGGTTCCGAATTTCGGCGCCGTCGACCACACGCGAAGTGGTCGCGACCTCTATCGGTTCGCAGGGCGATGGCCTGGCGAACGGCATGCATGTTCCGTTGGCGCTGCCTGGCGAACGCCTGATGGTCGAAGCGCAAGGCGATCGAGGACGCATCATCACGATCCTCGAAGCGAGCGCAGAACGTATTGAACCCGTCTGCACCCACTTCGGAGAGTGTGGAGGTTGCGCGCTACAGCACTGGTCGGCTGGACCCTACCTGGCCTGGAAAGCGGAGCGGATCCGTTTGGCCCTGGCGCGCGTGCAGCTGGAGACAGAGATTCTCTCGCCGTTCGCGGCGCCGCCGAAGACGCGACGCCGCGTCGCTCTCCATGCTCGCAGGTCGGGGTCGCGTATAGTCTTGGGCTTCAAGGGCCGCCGTTCCTGGCGGGTCATCCCGATCCGGCAATGCGCGATCGCAGTTCCGGCGATCGTTTCGGCCTTGCCGGCCCTGGCGAAGCTGGCTGAGCCCTTCCTCGAGCATCCGGCCTCGGCGCCGATCTTGCATGTGACCGCGACGCTCACCGGCCTCGACATCGACGTCTCCGGGATTGAACGGAAGAGCGGCGGCCTCTCGGCCGACGCGCGCCGGGCGATCGCCGAGATCGCCCACCAAGCGGACTTGGCGCGCGTCACCCTGGCCGGCGAGATGCTGTACCAGGCGAGGCAACCTGAAATCCGCACAGGCGAAGCAGTGGTTCAAATGCCGCCCGGCGCCTTTCTTCAAGCCGTGCCGGATGCCGAGGCGGCCATGGTGAGATTCGCCCTGGAGGTGGCGGACGGCGCCCGCAAGATCGCCGACCTTTACTGCGGGCTCGGCGCTTTCAGCTTTCCTCTGGCCCGGATCGCGCCGGTCATGGCGGCCGATGTTTCGGCGCCGGCGATCGCGGCCCTCACGCGGGCTACAGGGACCACGCCCGGCCTCAAGCCCATTGCCGCGACGGCGCGCGATCTCGATCGACGTCCAGTGTCCGCCGGGGAACTGGCGGGCGTCGATGTCGTCCTGTTCGATCCGCCGAGAGCTGGGGCGGAGGCCCAGGCGCGGGAAATCGCCCGGTCGCGCACGCCACGCGTGATTGGCGTGTCATGCAACCCAACAACATTTGCGCGCGACGCCCGCATTCTGGCGGACGCCGGCTTCGACCTTGTCCAGGTCTTGCCAGTAGACCAGTTCCTGTGGTCGCCTCACATTGAAATGGTGGGGAACTTTTCTCGCGAGCAGGTTTGAGAGTGAACTCAAAGCCGGCATTCGCCGTCGATCGATCGGTCCAGGCGGTCACCGATGCGGTCAGGGCTGCGTGGTGGGGAGTCGCAGGCCTTGCGGCGCGCTCGGTCGCCCGGACGGGCCGAACCGTCCTGACCGGGGCCACTCCGACCGCCGAGCCGGCGCCTGAAGGATTCGTCCGCCGCGCCTGGTCCGAGGCCTTCGAGAAGGATCGGCGCGATGTCGCCGAAGGTCTCTTTCCGCCAGCGGGCGACGCGCCAGCGAATCCAGCGCGGGCTGTCGCCAACTTCCTCGACCTCGTTCGCGACGCCCGCACGGTCGAAGAGCGGCGGACCCGTGGCGGCGCAGCGGACGTGCGTGACGAGGCGTCAGGGGGCGCCTATCCGGCCTATTACCGACAGAACTTTCATTACCAGACCGGAGGATGGTTCACCCAGGAGAGCGCCAGGCGCTACGAGGCGCAGGTGGAGGCGCTGTTTTCCGGCGCGGCGGGCGCCATGCGTCGCCGGGCCCTGTCTCTGCTGGCCAAGGCCTGGCGGGACCGCGACCATCGCGGCCTGCTGGTCGCCGACATCGCCTGCGGTTCGGGCGCCTTCCTGAGGGACCTCAACCGGACATTCCCCCGCGCCATCCTATTTGGGGTCGATCTTTCGGCTGTCTATCTTCAGGAGGCGCGCAGGGTGTCGGGCGTGGTGGATCAGATTCAGGCAAGAGCCGAACACCTGCCGATCGCGGACGAGAGCCTGGATGCGGTGACCTGCGTCTACCTCTTCCACGAGCTGCCCAGGAAGGTGCAGCCGGTGATCGCCAAGGAACTGGCCCGGGTGCTGAAGCCAGGGGGACTGCTGGCCTTCGCCGACTCGATCCAGCCGGCCGATGAACCACGGCTGGAACGCCTGCTCCAGGTTTTCCCGGCCTATTTCCACGAGCCCTATTATGCCGACTACGCGGCGACCGATATTTCGGCCCTGTTTTCAGAGGCTGGATTGGTCGAGCGCGCCCGTGATCAGGCTTTCCTTACCAAGGCAGTCCTGTTCGAGAAGGCCTGACCCGACAGTCTGGTGCTCAGGTTTCAACTCGCCGGCGGCGGCGAGGTCACCGTCTTGAGATAGGCGACGAGGTCGATGCGATCCTTCGGATTCTGCATGCCGATGTAGGTCATCTTGGTGGCAGGATTCATCGCCCGGGGATTGGTGATCCATTTGTCGATCGAGGCCGCGTCCCAGGTGATTCCGAGCGATTTCATGCCGTCGGAGTAGGCGAAGCCGGGCTCGCCGCCGGCCTTGCGTCCGAAGATCCCGTAGAGGTTGGGCCCGGTCATGTCGCCGGCGCCCCGGGCCGTGTTGTGACAGGTCTTGCAGATGGCGAACTTGGCCTGGCCGTTGTCGAGATCGGCGCTCTGATAAGCTGCCGGAAGTTCGGCCAGAAGAGCCTTCTTCTGGGCGTCGGTCAGCGTGGGTGTGGGCGGGGGCGAAGGCGTAGCTGCTTCGGGCGCGGTGGTGCTTTGAGGCGGGGCGGAGGGCTTTGAACAGGCCGCCAAAAGGCCAAGGACCAAAAGCGTGGCCATCGAGATTGCGCGCATCATTGTCTCCGAAGCCGTGGGCTCACCAAGCCTAGCTTGCCCGATTCGCTGCTGGCAACGATCGGTGGACGGACCTTAGTCGGCAGACTCCGGGCGAGCCCTCAGGCTCTTGATCTCGGAGCGGCGCGCCTTGGCCCGCAACCTTTGCTCTTTCTCCGCCCTCGTCGGGCCGGTCGGCACCCGAGGACGCGGAGGCGTGGCCGCGCGGGCGAGCAGTGCGGAAAGTCGGGCAATGGCGTCCGTGCGGTTGCGTTCCTGCGAGCGAAACCGCTTGGCGGTGATGACGATCACGCCGTCATGAGTGAGCCTTGCTCCGGCGAGTCGCTCGCCCCGGGCGATGACATCGGGCGGCAGCGACTTCGAGCGCCTGATGTCGAACCGCAACTGGGCGGCAGAATTGACCTTGTTGACATTCTGCCCCCCCGGGCCGGACGCCAGGATGTAGTGGAATTCGAGTTCGTCCTCGGAGAGGGCAAGATGGTCGGCGATATCGATCATTGCGCCTTGCCTCCGGCCGTCGGCTTGAGGATGTGGATCGAGGCCATGGACTTATAGCGCCCTCGCGGGCAAGTCGGATGCGGACAATTCGGGCAAGAGAGACTTTTCGATGAAGGCATCGGACTACGTCACCTATGACGCAATGGGTCTCGCGGAGCTGATCGCCCGGCAAGACGTGAGCCCCGGCGAGGTTGTTCAGGCCGCGCTCGATCGGTTGGTTGAGGTCAATCCCAAGCTGAACGCCGTCACCCAGACCTACGCCGAAGAAGCCCTGGCCGCCGCGGCGTCCGGAACGGCAAGCGGGCCGCTCGCCGGCGTCCCCTTCCTGCTCAAGGATCTAGGGGCGCAGATGGCCGGCAAGGTAACCACCGCCGGATCCAGCCTTCCGCCCGATACGCCCGCCGTGGCCGACAACGCCCTGACGGCCCAGTTCAAGGCGGCCGGTCTCATCATCGCCGGAAAGACCAACACCCCGGAGTTCGGTCTTGAACCCGTTACCGAGCCTCAAAGGTTCGGCCCGACCCGCAATCCGTGGAGCTTGGACAGGACCGCGGGCGGCTCCTCTGGCGGCGCGGCCGCGGCTGTAGCAGCGGGGATCGTCCCGGCGGCGCATGCCAGCGACGGCGGCGGTTCGATCCGCATCCCGGCGTCGGCTTGCGGCCTCTTCGGCTTGAAGCCGACCCGCGGGCGCGTGTCCTTCGCACCCGCCGATGAAGGCTGGGGCGGGTTCTCGATTTCTCACGCCGTCACCTGGAGCGTTCGCGATAGCGCGGCCCTGCTCGACGCCATCAGTCACCCGCAGCCGGGCGATCCCTATTGGCAGGCGGCGCCGGCGACGCCTTTCATTGCTGAAGTCGGGCGCGATCCAGGGCGGCTGCGTATTGCCTTCAGCACCGGAGCAATGGCCGCGCCCGCCATCGATCCCGAATGTGCAGACGCGGTGCGCGAGACCGCGTCATTGTGCGAACACCTGGGCCATCACGTCGAAGAGGCCGATTTGCCGCCGAACTACGCGGCCGTGGGACAGGCGGGGGGCACGGTGATCGCCGCCAGCGTGGCAGGGATGTTGGACGCCGTTGGCGAGCAGCGTGGGCGGCCGGTGAGCGAAGCTGATGTCGAACCAGTCACCTGGGCGACCTATGAGCGCGGCAAGGGGGTGACGGGCGGCGCATATGTCAGGGCGATGCAGACAGCTCACGCGTTCGGCCGGACCATGGCGGCGTTTTTCGAGAAATATGACGTCCTCCTGATGTCCACCCTCGGCTCGCCGGCCATTCCGATAGGCCATCTGCGCTGCGATCCCCGAGACTACGCCGACCGTCTGTTCGCCTTCATGCCCAACACCCAGGCGTTCAACATCTCTGGCCAACCGGCGATGAGTGTGCCGCTCGCGACGAGTTCAGGCGGTCTCCCCATCGGCCTGCAGTTTGTCGCTCGGGCCAGTGAGGAGGCGCTGCTGTTCCGGCTGGCCGGCCAACTCGAGCAGGCTCGTCCGTGGGCCGGCCGTCGACCGCCCATCTGAGTCTGGTCGACGGGACTCGGCAAATCCGATAGAGGAACCCGCGGCGCGGGGGCGCCCCAACGGCGACAAGCATCGGCGCCGGAGGCAAAGGCCAGGCATTGTCGGCAACATCGACGATATCCGAACTCACCACGACGGTGGCTGAGAGCCTGATGGCCGCTTTGGCCTCGGCCGAGCGTGAGGAATCGCCCTATCGCCACTGGACGTTGAGGAATGTCTTTCCCGCCGGGTTGAGCGAAGAGCTCCGACGCCTTCCGTTTGCAACGCCCGATCTGCACGGTGTTTCCGGCAAACGAGAGCTGCACAATGACCAACGGCGCTATTTCGAGGCCGAAACCAATCGCCGGTTCCCCGCCTGCGGCGCGGTGGCCCATGCCTTCCAATCAAGGGTCGTGGCCGAGGCGATTGAGCGGGCGACGGGGGCGGATCTGACTGGCAGCTACGTCCGCCTCGAATATGCGCAGGACACGGATGGGTTCTGGTTGCAGCCGCATACCGATCTCGGCGTCAAACGCTTCACCATGTTGATCTATCTGGCCGACGGCGAGGGCCAGAAGGACCTCGGAACCGACATCTATGCCGACCAGGACACCTGGGCGAAACGCTCAGTGTTCATCGACAACACCGCTCTGGTGTTCGTGCCGCGCGAGAATACCTGGCATGGCCTGGAGCCGCGTCCGATCCCCGGTGTGCGCAAGTCGGTGATCATGAACTACGTCACGGACGCCTGGCGCGAACGCTGGCAGCTTGCCTATCCGGAAACGCCTGTCCGCGCCTGAAGGAGTCGCCTGACCGCCTCGGCGACCTCGATCGTCGCGTTGACCGGACCCGAGGTCTCGGGCGGCGACGGATCACCTTCGAAGCGACGGACCAGGCGGCGTTCCACGAGGTCTTGGACGAAGCCCACGTGGCGGGCAAAGCCGAGGTCGAAAACCTCGACGGGTCCCGGCGCGGCCAGCGCCTCGGAAACCATGGAGACACTGTCGCTGGTCACCACCAGTCGGTTTGAGAGCGCCAGGATGGCTCGGTAGGGATTGTCGCCCTCCAAGTCCCACACAAACGCCCTCGGATCTGACCCGAATGATTCTTGCAGTCGGGCGATAACCGGAGCCGGCGTTCGCCTGGAAGGCGTTATGGCGAGCGCCGCATCGGCGCCGCTCCTGGCCCGTTCGAGACCGGCGATCAACTGCTCAGCATCCGCCATCGTGAAAGCGCGGCCGCGAAGGGTTCCACCGATCGCCACGCCAACCAGCGGCCGGCCGAGAGCTTCCAGCCGGCTCTGCCAAGCGCTCGCCGCAGCGTCGAGCTTGTCGGGCGTCAGATCATGCAAGGCGGTGGCGACCTTGATCACGTTTGAGCCTTCGGCGATGTCGTCGTGCTCCATGGCGATGACGAGATCGAAGGCGTCCGCATCGCGACGCGGATCCTGGATGTGGACGGCAAGGCTCCGGCCGCCACTGGCGCGCTTGGCCGCAAGAGCCCAGCGGGCGGACCTCCGGCCGCAACTGACCAGAGTATCCGGCCATGGCGGAGAGGGGCGGGGCCTGGGCCAGGGCCAGGTTCCCGCTACCGTCAGTTCAACCACATCGTCGGCGACCGCTTCAGCGAGTCCCCGGGCCTGGGTGCGCATGCCGATTTCGCCGGTGGTGACGGCCCATGCGGTGAGAGTCATACGGGCGGAATCCGAGGACTGACGGCGCCGGCTGCAGGATTCGAACCCGCGACCTTCGCTTTACAAAAGCGCTGCTCTACCAACTGAGCTAAGCCGGCCGTGCGCGTTGCGCTTATGCCGCACCGCCGCGGGGGCTGGCAACGCCGCACCGCTGGTCCTTGGGAAAAGCAAGACCTTTCCCCTATATGCCGCCGCGATGTCCCGCATCCTGATCACTTCGGCACTTCCGGGCGTCAATGGCGTCAAGCACCTGGGCAATCTGGTCGGCTCGATGCTGCCGGCGGACGTTTACGCCCGCTTCCAGCGCGCACGCGGAAACGAAGTGCTAGCGATCTGTGGCACCGACGACCATGGCACCCCCGCTGAGCTTGCAGCTGCGGAGCTCGGACAGGACGTCGCCGACTATTGCCGGGAACATCATGAGATCCAGGAGCGGCTGGGAAAGGCTTTTGGCCTTTCATGGGACCTTTTCGGGCGCACTCATTCCCCGCAGAACGCCGAACTCACCCACCATTTTGCCGCCGCCCTCGAAGCCCAGGGTCTGATCGAGGAGCGGGTCGACCGGATGATCTATTCGGCCATCGACAAACGTTTCCTTCCGGATCGCTATGTCGAAGGCACGTGCCCGATTTGCGGCTTTCGGCCCGCACGCGGCGATCAATGTGACAATTGCGGCTCCCTTCTCGATCCGGTGGACTTGATTGATCCTTATTCAGTTGTTTCCGGGTCGACCGCTCTGGAGATGCGGGACACCCGGCATCTCTATCTGCTCCAGTCGAAGTTGCAGCCCCAGATACAGGCCTGGGTGGAGGATCGAAAAGAATGGCCTTCGCTCACGCGCTCTATTGCCTTCAAGCACCTGGACGAGGGCCTGATCGATCGCGGGATCACCCGGGATCTCTCTTGGGGATTTCCGGTGTTGAAGGACGGCGAGCCGCGACCCGGTTTCGAATCCAAAGTCTACTACGTCTGGTTCGATGCGCCGATTGGCTACATCGGCATTACCCGTGAATGGGCGGATGCCAAGGGCCAGGATTGGGAGCGGTGGTGGCGCACTGACAAGGGCGCGGCCGATGTTCGCTACGTCGAATTCATGGGCAAGGACAATGTCGCGTTCCACGCCGTGAACTTCCCGGCGACGATCCTGGGATCGGGCGAGCCCTGGAAGCTGGTCGACGTGCTCAAGTCATTCAATTGGCTCAACTGGTACGGCGAGAAGTTCTCCACCTCCCATCGCCGCGGCGTGTTCATGGACACGGCCCTCGAGATCCTGCCGGCCGACTGCTGGCGCTGGTATCTGATCGCCAACAGCCCCGAAGGCTCGGACACCACCTTCACCTGGGAACAGCTGACGGCGGCCGTGAACCGCGACCTCGCCGACGTCCTGGGCAACTTCGTCAATCGTATCGCCAGGTTCTGTGAGAGCCGGTTCGGCGCCGAGGTCCCAGCCGGCGGCGAGCCAGGACCGCTCGAGGAAAAATTGTTCGCGGATGTTTCCGCGCGACTGGCGGACATCACCGAACAGTTCGAAGCCATCGAGATGCGCAAGGCGGCCCAGGCCCTTCGGGCGCTCTGGGTAGCAGGCAACGAATATCTGCAGGTCGCAGCGCCCTGGTCGGCAATCAAGCAGGACCCGGCGCGTGCGGCGGTGATCGTGCGCACCGCCATTAACCTCGCGCTCCTGTACGCACGGGCAAGCGAGCCGGTGATCCCGTTCGCCGCCGCGGAGATCGCCAAGGCTCTTGGCGAAGAGCCGGTCTCGAGCTGGCCGTCAGCCGACGCCCGAGCGGAACTCGCTCGAATACCAGCGGGAAGGAAGATCACCGCTCCGCCAGTGCTATTCCGCAAGATCGAAGAAGCGGATGTCGTCGCCTGGACCGAGCGTTTCGGTGGCGGTTAGCGGGGGCGGCTGGCCTCATAGAGGGCTATGGCTGTCGCCGCGGCGACGTTGAGGCTCTCGAAGCCGCCAGCCATGGGGATGCGCGCCAGGGCGTCGCAATGCTCCCTGACCAGGCGGCGGACGCCTTCGCCTTCCGATCCGACGACCAGCACGGTTGGGCGGCCGTCAAGGACCTGTTGCAGGGTTTCGCTCGCAGTCCCTTCCAGCCCAACCGCCCGCCAACCCATCGCGTCCAGCCGTTCAAGCGCTCGGGAAAGATTGGTTTCGCGGGCATGGGGCAGCTTGTCGACCGCGCCCGCGGCGGCCTTTGCCAAGGCGCCGGTCAACGACGGCGCATTTCGGTCCTGCAGCACCACGCCGTGCGCCCCCAGGGCCGCGGCGCTTCGAAAAATGGCGCCGACGTTCTGAGGGTCGGTGATCTGGTCGAGCATGACCAGCACGCCGGAGGCAGGGTTTCCCAGCGCAGAGAGGGGGAGGGGCTCCACCGGAGGAAAATCGGCCGCTATTCCCTGGTGGACGACGCCTTGCGGAAGCAGAGCCGAAATTGCGGCGCTCTCCATGACCTCGATCTGCCCGGCGATGTCGAATCGTGCGGACAGGGAGCGCGCGCGCTCAGCGGTCGCCGCGAATCTGCGAGGCGGTTGCCGATTGGGATTTTCCAGAGCGGCAAGGAGGGTGTGCCAACCCCACAACCAATCCCCGTGTCGCCGCACTTGACCTAGCGACGAGGCGTATTTGTGGGATCGCAACTTGTCCGGGCGCCGGTCGTTGCGTCGTCTGGAGGGCGTCACTATAAGACGCGCTCCGATTTCCAGGTGGTTTTCCTCGTGGAGCTTGTCCAAGGATTTCTCGGGCGGCGCAGTCGGACTCCGGAGGATCGATACGAGCCGCCTCCAGCACTGAGGATCACGCGTTTGGGGGAATGTCCCGAGCGGCAAAGGGGGCGGACTGTAAATCCGCTGGCGTACGCCTTCGTAGGTTCGAGTCCTACTTCCCCCACCACGCGTCACTCCTTGCCCCTGCGCGGGTATAGCACAATGGTAGTGCAGCAGCCTTCCAAGCTGAGGATGCGGGTTCGATTCCCGCTACCCGCTCCAGAGCGCCAGGTCTGACAGTCGGTTCAGATCGTCAGTTTTTCGAAAACGAGACTGGCCCCACCGCATTGCAATAGAGCGACGGCGGCCGATCCTTGTTGGGATCGGCGTAGAAGGTGATCACGCCGCAACCGCCGTTGCTGACAGTGGGCATGTCCCGCTCCGCAATCGCGTGGATATGCGGTGCTTCTGGGTCCCGCTGTTGGGACGCCATGAGCTCGTCGAATATGTAAACCGCGTAGATGTATCTCTTACCGTTATCGACGGTCCATGCGTAGTAACGCTCGTATTTCGAGAGCGGTCCGGGCGCCTCGCCAGGCAGACTGAGATGGCTTTCGATGAATTCGATTTCGCTTCGCGACGGCGCTTGGCCGTTCGAGCCGCCTCCTCCGAAGATCGAGATCCCCAAGGAGAAAACAAGGATCGACGAAACGAACATAAGCCACTGACCAACCTGACCCGGGGTCAAGTTAGCACGTTTCGGGCTATCAAGCGGTTAAATCTCAAGCAGTTGAATAGGAAAGGTGACCGCGAATTAAGCTGTCTCCGCCGGACGGGTGGATTAGCCTTCCCTCGCTCAGAAGAGGGAGAGGAGCATGGGTCGGATTCAGGCAATGTTCGCCGGCATTTGCGCGCTTGCAACGGCAGCAGGCGCCGATGCGGCTCAGGTGGATATCCGCCACGCGGCCATGCGCGTGACCGTAATTCCAGAGGCCCGCAACGATATCCAGGTCGGCGTGCTCAGACAAAACCCGAAGATGAGGATTACGGTCGCTCGAATGGGCGACACGGTGATCGTCGATGGCGGTCTGGGCCTTCGCGAAACCAACTGCTCGACCTTCTTCGGACGTCGCGGCGTGCACATCTGGGGCATGGGGTTCGTCCCCTACGACAGCTTGCCGCAGGTGATCATTCGAACGCCCCTGGATGCGAAGGTCGGGGCCGGCGGCGCCGTCTTCGGGGTCGTAGATCGCTCTGGCAGTCTCGAGCTGAGCAATGCGGGTTGCGGCGACTGGACTGTGGCGAACGTGGCCGGGCCCATCCGGGTGCGGATGGCGGGATCAGGCGACGTTCACGCGGGCGCGGCAGGGTCGGCCGAGGTTCATATCAGCGGTTCTTCGGACGTCTTCCTGCGCGATGTGCGTGATGGCCTGGAGACGTCGTCATCCGGTTCCGGCGATCTGAGGGTGATTTCCCTGAACGGCCCATTGCATGTGCACATAGCCGGGTCGGGAAACGTGCTCGCCACGACGGGCCAGGTCACCGACATGACCGTCGGCGTCGCCGGTTCCGGTGACGTCAAGTTTGGCGGAGTTGCACAGCGACTCGACGCCAGCGTCGTCGGGTCGGGCGATGTGAGGGTCGGCCGGGTCACAGGGCCGGTCACCAGGCACATCGCAGGTTCGGGTTCGGTGACCGTCGGCAGCTGAAGATCCTTCATCGTCCGAAAAATAGCTGCGCCCCCGACCGTGCTCGTTTAGCCTAGGTGGAAGGGCAAAGCCTCGGGCTGGCGGAGTTGGAAATGCGGGGATGGCTGGTCGCCGCCGCGTGGCTCTCATCCGCCGTGGTTGCGCAAGCGGCGGCACGCCTGGAGATCAGGGGCGGCGCCGCACAGGTGACGATCATTCCCGAAGCGCGATCTGATATCGCCGTCAGCTTTCTCAACCAGAGCCAAAAGGCGCCTTTACGAGTGAGGCGATCCGGCGATCTGACCGTCATCGAAGGCAGCCTTGAACATCGCATCAAGGGATGTCCGCTGATCGACGGGGTGCATCACGTGCGCGTGAGCGGCGTAGGATTTCTCTTACCTCGGGATCTGCCGAGCCTTGTCATTCGGGCGCCGCTGGACGTGAAGGTGATTGCGGGAGACGGGGTCAGCGGCGTTGTCGGTCGCGCCGAGAGTCTCGAACTCGAGAATCGCGGTTGCGGCGATTGGACCATCGCCAATGTCCGAGGCCGTCTTCGCCTCACCCAACTCGGCGCCGGTCAGTTGACCGTGGGAGCTGCGGGAGAGTCCGACCTCAATGTCGCCGGCGGCGGCAGGATCGCCGTTCGTTCGGTCGCCGGCACCCTGACAGCGGTGTCAACTGGCGAAGGCTCTGTCTTTGTGGCCGAAGTCGACGGGCCTGTGGTCGGCCGAGTCGCAGGATCTGGCGTGATTGAAGTGAAGCGGGGCGGCGCTCCGGAAATAAACGTTCAAGTGGCCGGATCCGGCGCCGTTCGATTTGGCGGGTCAGCCGGCGCCGTGATCGCCTCGGTCGCCGGCGACGGCGAAGTGGACGTTGCGCGCGTCAGTGGCCCGGTCACCCGGCGGATCTTCGGCTCTGGTCGGATCAGGGTCGGGCCCTAAGCGGCCAATCGACGTTGACGCGGCAGGGCTTCGCGGCTATCACGCGCGCTCTTTTCGCGGCCGGTCTTATGGACCTCGCCCGATGAGCGGGATGCCTCGCCGCCAGGTGAGATGAGGCGCCGAAACCGCAAGTCGCGTTTCGGCGCTCTTTCGCGTTTATCGGTTTGAGGTGAACTGAAAAGTGTTGGCCGCCACGACCTTCAACCGTTCGGTTCGTCCCGGACCCGCCATGTACGAAAGACCTTATGCCGACCGTCAATCAGCTGATTCGCAAGCCGCGGACTAACAGGCCGATCCGCAACAAGGTGCCGGCGCTCAAGGGCTCGCCACAGCGCCGGGGGGTTTGCACCCGCGTCTATACCGTGACGCCGAAAAAGCCGAACTCGGCCCTTCGCAAGGTGGCCAAGGTCCGCCTAACCTCCGGCATCGAGGCCGTGTGCTACATCCCGGGCGAGGGCCACAATCTGCAGGAGCACTCGGTCGTCCTGATCCGCGGAGGTCGGGTGAAGGACCTTCCCGGCGTCCGCTATCACATCCTGCGCGGTGTACTGGACACCCAGGGCGTCAAGGACCGCAAGCAGCGGCGCTCGCTCTATGGCGCCAAGCGTCCGAAGTAAGGAACAGTCAAAGACATGTCACGCCGCCGCCGCGCCGAGAAACGCGATGTCCTGCCCGATCCCAAGTTCGGGGACCTCGTCCTCACCAAGTTCATGAATTACGTGATGTACGAGGGCAAGAAGGCCGTCGCCGAGAACATCATCTATGGCGCATTTGACCTGATCGAGTCCCGTCGCCGCGACGTCACTCCGCTGGAGACGTTCCACACCGCGCTGGAGAATGTTTCACCGTCGGTGGAGGTTCGCTCCCGCCGCGTCGGCGGCGCCACCTACCAGGTTCCCGTGGAGGTGCGTCCCGAACGGCGCAGGGCGCTGGCCATCCGCTGGCTGGTGAGCGCGGCGCGCAAGCGCGGCGAAAACACCATGACGGAGAAGCTGGCGGGCGAACTGCTCGACGCCTCCAACAACCGGGGTTCAGCCGTCAAGAAGCGCGAGGATACGCACAAGATGGCCGAGGCCAACCGGGCGTTCTCGCATTACCGCTGGTAAGCCCTATCTAGACTAGGAAATCCAGAGGACCACACCCTTCCGGGCGCGGGCGGTTTGAGCTAAACCGCCCGCGCCTTTCGTTAAGCCCGCGCAAGCGGCTAGCCAAAGTTCGCATCCATGCCCCGCACGACAGACATCAAAGACTACCGCAACTTCGGAATCATGGCCCACATCGACGCGGGCAAGACGACGACGACGGAACGGATCCTCTACTATACGGGCAAGAGCCATAAGATCGGCGAAGTGCACGACGGCGCCGCGACGATGGACTGGATGGAACAGGAGCAGGAGCGTGGCATCACGATCACCTCCGCCGCCACCACGGCCATCTGGAAGGGCGCGCGGCTGAACATCATTGACACCCCGGGCCACGTTGACTTCACCATCGAGGTGGAACGCTCGCTTCGGGTCCTGGACGGATGCGTCGCGGTGCTGGACGGCAACCAGGGCGTCGAGCCACAAACCGAGACCGTATGGCGCCAAGCCGATCGCTATGACGTGCCACGGGTCGTGTTCGTCAACAAGATGGACAAGATCGGCGCCGACTTCGAGAAGTGCGTGGAATCGATCCGCGACCGGCTTGGCGTCAAAGCTGTTCCCATCCAGCTACCGATCGGGTCAGAATCGACTTTCAAGGGCATCATCGACCTCGTGCGCATGAAGGCCGTGGTGTGGGAAAGCGAGGGCCTGGGCGCGAACTATCACGACGAGGAAATCCCGGCGGATCTCAAGGCCGCGGCCGATGAGGCGCGTCATTTCATGGTCGAGAACGCCGTCGAACTCGACGACGACGCCATGGAATCCTACCTGAACGGCGAAGATCCGACGCCGGAGATCCTGAACCGCTGCCTGCGCAAGGCGGTGCTGACCGCCGCCTTCTACCCGGTGCTGTGCGGATCGGCGTTCAAGAACAAGGGCGTGCAACCCCTGCTCGATGCGGTGGTCGAATACCTGCCCTCGCCGGTGGACATCCCGGCGACGCCGGGCATTGACCTGCGCACCGGCCAGGAGGTCACCCGCCGGGCCGCCGACGAC
This sequence comes from Caulobacteraceae bacterium, assembly GCA_036491275.1. Taxonomy (GTDB): domain Bacteria; phylum Pseudomonadota; class Alphaproteobacteria; order Caulobacterales; family Caulobacteraceae; genus Acaudatibacter. Next base: position 12,986 of record DASXCH010000144.1, on the reverse strand, counting down.
GAGCCCCTGTCGGTGCTGGCCTTCAAGATCATGGACGATCCTTTCGTGGGCTCCCTGACCTTTTGCCGGATCTATTCGGGCAAGCTCGAGAGCGGCATGGCTCTGATCAACTCCTCGCGCGAACGCAAGGAACGCGTGGGCCGCATGTTGCTCATGCACTCGAACAACCGCGAGGACATCAAGGAAGCTTACGCCGGCGACATCGTGGCCCTGGCCGGCCTTAAGGACACCCGCACCGGCGACACCCTGTGCGATCCCTCGAAGTCGCCGATCCTGCTGGAAAAGATGGACTTCCCCGATCCGGTCATCGAGATCGCCATCGAGCCGAAATCCAAGGCCGACCAGGAAAGGCTGGGCGTCGCCCTGCAGAAGCTGGCCGCGGAGGATCCAACCTTCCGCGTGTCAACCGATCAGGAGAGCGGCCAGACCATCCTGCGCGGCATGGGCGAGTTGCACCTGGACATCAAGGTCGACATCCTCAAGCGCACCTACAAGGTGGACGCCAACATCGGCCAGCCGCAGGTGGCCTACCGCGAGACCCTGGGGCGGCCGGCCGAGATCACCTACACGCACAAGAAACAGACCGGCGGTTCTGGTCAGTTCGCCGAAGTGAAGATCCTGTTTGAGCCGGCAGAAGCCGGAGCCGGCTACAGCTTCGAGAGCAAGGTCGTCGGCGGCAACGTGCCCCGGGAATTCATCCCTGGCGTCGAGAAGGGCTTGTTGAGCGCCAAGGACAACGGCCTGCTGGCCGGCTTCCCGGTGATCGACTTCACGGCCAAGTTGCTGGACGGCAAGTACCACGACGTCGACTCTTCGGTGCTGGCGTTCGAGATCGCGGCGCGCTCCGCGTTCCGCGAGCTTCGCGGCCGGGCCGCCCCCAAGCTGTTGGAGCCGATCATGAAGGTCGAGGTGACCACGCCCGAGGAATACGTCGGCGACGTCATCGGCGATCTGAACTCACGACGCGGCATGATCCAGGGCACTGACCAACGCGGCAACGCCCAGGTGATCATTGCCATGGTTCCGCTGGCCAACATGTTCGGCTACGTGAACACCCTGAGGTCCATGTCTCAGGGACGCGCCAACTTCCACATGGAATACGACCACTACGAAGCCGTGCCGCAAGCCGTGGCTGACGAGGTGGTCAAGAAGTACGCTTGACGAACGTCAAATCATTCAATTCACACAAGGCCCATTCCGGGCTGGAGCTTTAGAGAAATGGCCAAGGCAAAGTTTCAACGCAACAAGCCGCACTGTAACATCGGCACCATTGGACACGTGGACCACGGCAAGACAACGCTGACGGCGGCGATCACGCTGGTCCTGGCCAAGAGCGGTGGCGCGACGGCGATGACATACGCCTCTATCGACTCGGCGCCGGAAGAGAAGGCGCGCGGTATCACCATCAACACCGCGCACGTGGAATATGAAACGGCCAAGCGGCACTACGCCCACGTCGATTGCCCCGGCCACGCCGACTATGTGAAGAACATGATCACCGGCGCGGCGCAGATGGATGGCGCCATCCTGGTAGTCTCGGCGGCCGATGGCCCGATGCCCCAGACCCGCGAGCACATCCTGCTCGCCCGTCAGGTCGGCGTGCCGGCGCTGGTGGTCTATCTCAACAAGACCGACATGGTCGACGACGAGGAGCTCCTCGAGCTCGTCGAGATGGAAGTACGTGAGCTCCTGTCCAGCTACGAGTTCCCGGGGGATGACGTGCCGATCGTCAAGGGCTCGGCCCTGGCGGCGCTGGAAGGCCGCGACCCGGAGATGGGCGAAAAGTCGGTCCTCGCCCTGATGGATGCGGTTGACGACTACATCCCGCAGCCGGAGCGTCCGGTCGACCTGCCGTTCATGATGGCGGTGGAAGACGTGTTTTCCATTTCCGGCCGTGGCACCGTGGTCACCGGCCGGGTCGACCGGGGCGTCATCAAGGTCGGCGAGGAAGTCGAGATCGTCGGCCTGCGCCCGACGCTGAAGACGATCTGTACCGGGGTCGAGATGTTCCGCAAGCTGCTCGACCAGGGCCAGGCCGGCGACAATGTCGGCGTGCTTCTGCGCGGCACCAAGCGGGAAGAAGTCGAGCGCGGCCAAGTGCTATGCAAGCCCGGCTCGATCACGCCACACACCAAATTCACCGCCGAGACCTACATCCTCACCAAGGAGGAAGGTGGCCGGCACACGCCGTTCTTCAGCAACTATCGTCCGCAGTTCTACTTCCGGACCACGGACGTCACCGGAGTCATCCGGCTGAAGGAGGGCGTGGAAATGGTGATGCCAGGCGACAACGCCGAACTGGACGTGGAACTGATCACGCCGATCGCCATGGAAGAGCGCCTGCGCTTCGCCATCCGTGAAGGCGGCCGCACGGTCGGTTCGGGTGTGGTCACCAAGATCGTCGCCTGAGGATCAGGTCTGGGCGCCTCGCTTGATGTGACCGGGGCCGCCTGTTACACGACCCTCCCTCTGGCGATGAGCCAGGGATCTGAGCGCCGGCGAGCCTTGCGCTCTCCGGCGCGTCGGATTTTCCGGTCGGGGCGGAGACCTAGGAGTGTAGCTCAGCTGGTAGAGCATCGGTCTCCAAAACCGAGGGTCGTGGGTTCGAGTCCCTCCACTCCTGCCACTATATGAACGATGGCGCGCGGTGCGCCGGAAGAGACGTCGAAGGGCCTAGATGGCGAAGCTGACAGATCTGGTCGTTTCCGGCGGGCGTCGGGACTTGCCTGGGTCCGCGCCCACTTCGCGCATCGCGACGCCGGAAGAGCCAAAGAAACCGTTCAACCCGGTCCAGTTCCTGAGGGAAGTGAGAGCGGAGGCCCGCAAGGTCACCTGGACAAGCTGGAAGGAGACCTGGATCACTTCGGTGATGGTCGGGATCATGGTCATTCTGACCGCCTTCTTTTTCTTCGGCGTCGACGCGGTTCTGCACGCCGCCGTCACCTTCCTGCTCAACCTGGCCAACGCGGAGTAATTGATGATGACCGGCGCAGAGGCCCAGGCGGTCCATCATAAGTGGTACATCGTCCACGCCTATTCGAACTTCGAAAAGAAGGTGGCCGAGAGCATCCGTGAGCAAGCCCACACCCAGGGATTGGACGACAGCTTTTCCGAGATCCTGGTGCCGACCGAAGACGTGATCGAGATCCGGCGCGGTCGGAAGGTCAATTCGGAGCGGAAGTTCTTTCCCGGCTACGTGCTCGTGAAGATGGACCTCTCCGACGAGGCCTATCACCTGGTGAAGAACACCCCGAAGGTCACCGGCTTCTTGGGTTCCGGTCAAAGACCGATGCCGGTCTCTGAGCGCGAGGTGGCGCGTATCATTGGCGCCATCGAAGAAGGCGTAGAACGGCCCAAGCCGACCGTCACATTCGATATCGGCGAGACCGTGCGAGTCATTGATGGGCCCTTCGCCAGCTTCAATGGTTCGGTGGAGCAGGTTGATGAGGAGCGGGCGCGCCTTCGCGTCACCGTATCGATCTTCGGCCGTGCGACGCCGGTCGAGCTCGAGTATTCACAGGTGGAGAAGGCCGGTTAGGCGTAAGGCAATCCCCGCGTAAGCGGGATCAAATCCGTGGGAGGGGAGCCACCCCGCACCACGGCTCGTGGGCGCCGATCAGTGCGCGGAAGAGGAGATCATGGCTAAGAAGATTTTGGGCTACATCAAGCTGCAGGTGCCCGCCGGCGCCGCAACGCCATCGCCGCCCATCGGGCCGGCGCTGGGCCAGCGCGGCGTCAACATCATGGGCTTCTGCAAGGAGTTCAACGCCCGCACAGAAGGTCAGCCGAAGGGCACGCCCCTGCCGACCGTCATCACCGTCTACCAGGACAAGAGCTTCAGCTTTGTCACCAAGACGCCGCCCGCGGCGCACTTCTTGAAAGAGGCAGCCAAGATCAAGTCGGGCTCCGGCAAGACCGGACGTGAGACCGTCGGCCAGGTCACCCGCACGCAGCTGCGCACGATAGCCGAGGCGAAGATGAAAGATCTCAACGCCAACGACGTCGAAGCAGCGGCCCGGATCATCGAAGGCTCGGCGCGCGCCATGGGCCTCAAGGTGGTGGAGGTCTAGGCATGACAAGGACAACGAAGAGAGAAAAGGCCCGCACCGGCGATCCGGCGGTTCAACATGCGCTCAACGAAGCCGTGAAGCTGGTCAAGGCCAACGCCACGGCCAAGTTCGACGAAAGCATCGAGATCGCGGTCAACCTCGGGGTCGATCCGCGACACGCCGACCAGCAGGTGCGAGGCGTCGTCGCCCTACCGTCGGGCACAGGGCGCGACGTGCGCGTCGCGGTCATCGCCAAGGACGCCAAGGCTGAGGAAGCCAAGGCCTCCGGCGCCGATGTAGTGGGAGCCGAGGATCTCGTGGAACGGATTCAGGGCGGCTTCCTGGATTTCGACCGGGTGATCGCCACTCCGGACATGATGGCCCTCGTCGGTCGGCTGGGGAAAATCCTCGGCCCCCGCGGCCTGATGCCCAACCCGCGCGTCGGCACGGTGACGCCGAACGTCGCTCAGGCGGTCAAGGACGCCAAGGGCGGGGCAATCGAGTTTCGGGTCGAGAAGTCCGGGATCGTCCACGCCGGCATCGGCAAGGCGAGCTTCACCGAAGAGGCGATCACCGCCAACGTCCGTGCGGTGATGGAAGCATTGGCGAAGGCCAAGCCCTCCGGGGCCAAAGGCGTCTATGTGCGTCGGGTAAGCCTTTCGTCGACGATGGGGCCGGGCATCAAGATCGATACAGCGACCCTCGGCGCCTGAACGGCGGGAACGGCGCGGGGTAGTGTCTCAGTTTCCCAAATAGCCCCGCTTGACAAGCATAGCGGACTGACGGCCGAGCAGCTATCTTTGAGCCATGCGAGACCGCTTAGAACGCGCGGCGAACAAGGTGAGAGCCGAAGCGGCCCGGCTTGCTTTCGAGCGCCAGTGTTCGAACTCTGCCGAGATCGAGCAGCGGCTTGTAGATGCAGGCATGCAAGGCGTGGCAGAAGCCTTAGAGCCTATTCGCAGCACATTGGATAAAATCTGTCGCTCGCCGAAGAACCCGCACATAGGCATACTTGGGATGTTCATAGATGACCAAAGGTCCTGACGGTCAAAAGCGCCCCGCTGACGCCATCGGCCGCGCCGTCATGGTCGCCAAGATCGCTACGGGTGAGGTCGAGGATAACCCCACAGGTGATCGCGCGGCTCGATTGACCGGGAGCAGAGGGGGCATTGCACGCTCCGCTGCGCTCTCGCCCAAAAAGCGCATCGAGATAGCTAAGAAGGCGGCTAGTGCCCGATGGAAAGCGAAAGCTGACGAGTGACTTGGTATTTCTCAAGAATTTCTCGGCTGATTATGCCGCCCTTTAGGCTCTTCATAATAACGTAAGGCTGCATCGCGGCGTCCCTAAAGTGATATCGATAGGTTTTGCGCTCGCCCGTCTTTACGAACACGTGACCCCGCTCAGCGCACATTTCATTTAAGGCGAATCCGAACGCCGGCACCTTGTACGGCACGCCTAATATATCCGTTAGGGGACCCTCTACAGCAACAGCTACAAATTGGCCAAGATCATTGGTCTGAGCCAGAGCGCACGCCGCTAATATTTTCGCGAATTTATTTTCTTTCCGGTATATTCTTTCCGTAGCTCTCGTATAGCTCTCTCTTATGCTATAATCGACGTCCGCCATGCAGTCATCTATTGCGTCAATGACGTGGTTTTCCGTAATTCCCTCCTTCTTAGATTTGATGGCTTGAAGAGACGCGTACTTGCCTAGCGAATGGGCGTAGAATGGCAGTCCGGCGGAAAAATATACGATGCGCCACACGGCGTCAGAAGTGATCCGCATTCGAAGGCGTTTAATTCGCGAGACAATTATCTGCTCTATTTCTTCAGGAATCATCCGAGTCATTGGTATTTGAGCTACGTTCCTCGTGATTGAGGCGTGATCCACGATCAACTGAGTAATATTGTCAGCCACGCCAACCAACACGATTGTTGGGTTGGTCTTAGTGTTCGCAAGGCCCTTTATGACATCGGTCATTAATATTCTGCAGTCGGCGTCCTCTATGCGGTCGTACTCATCTATTATGATGATTGGTATCAAGTTGGGTCCGAATTTGGATAGCTCTAGGATAACGTGATCGGGCTCTATAGGGCCAAGATATTCCAGGTCGGCCGTGAGGTTTGATTTTGGGCGTCTTATCCGGCGGAATACTTTTCGCCACAGACTGTCGAAGCTATCACGCACATCTGACGTTACGTAAATTTCCTCTACGTGACGGGTCGGAGTGTTAAGGTCTTTATGAAAGATATTTGCCAGGGACGTTTTTCCCACTCCACGTTCGCCATAGATTATTGGGTGCCTGGCCTTCTCGACAGTTGTATCTTGTAGGCGCTGGATCACGCCCCTTCGCCCAGCAAACAGCGCCACCTCGTTGATTGGCGGTCCTGGCGTGAATGTTTCTAGGACCTCGGTTCTAAGGGCATCCCAGTCGGGCATAAGAATCTCCGCGCGGCACGGGCGCCGCGTCGGCCTTCTAACTCAAAATACGGCGTAGAAGACTCAAAAAGCGCGGTAGTGCCGCGCAAATCAGCGTTTTCCGCTTGATTGCAAGCATAAAAGTTCATAATCTAAATTCATGAACAAGCTGCCTCTCGCCAAGCGCGTCCAAATCCTCTCGATGCTCTGCGAGGGATCGTCCATGCGGTCAATCAGCCGCGTCTGCGACGTGTCGATCAACACCGTGACGAAGCTGCTGGTCGATGCTGGCGAGACGTGCTTGGCGCTGCATGACGAACTGGTCCGCGACGTGAAGTCGAAGCGCGTCCAGTGTGATGAGATTTGGTCGTTCTGCTACGCCAAGGCGAAGAATGTCGCCGATGCGAAGAAGGTGGTCGATGGCGCGGGCGATGTGTGGACGTGGACGGCCATCGACGCGGAAACGAAGCTCATGGTTTCCTACTTCGTGGGCGATCGGTCTGGCGAGAGCGCCATGATCCTCGCTGACGACCTTCGCGCCCGTGTGGTGTCAGAGCGCGTCCAGATCAGCACAGACGGCCACAACGCCTATCTGGGCGCCATTGAGACGGCTTTCGGAGCCGACGCGGACTACGCCCAAGTCCAGAAGATTTACGGGACCGATCCTGCCGCCGCACGTGGCCGCTACAGCCCCGCCGTTTGTACCGGCGTCCATAAGACCCGCATCGAAGGCAAGCCCGAGTGGGATCACGTCAGCACGTCCTACGTCGAGCGTTCCAATCTCTCAATCAGGATGCAGAACCGCCGGTTTACGCGACTGACGAATGCCTTCTCAAAGAAGCTCGACAACCACATTCACATGCTGGCGCTCTATTTCGCCTTCTACAATTTCGTTCGCATCCACAAGACGCTCCGTATGTCGCCCGCGATGGCCGCTGGCGTTTCCAAAACCCTCTGGACGATGGAAGACATTGCGGAGCGGGTCGAAGCGCGGCGCCCGAAGGCGGCCATCGGCAAGCGTGGCCCGCGCGGGTCTTACAAGCCTCGCTCAGCCAAATTGGCAAAGTGAGACACTACCCGGCGCGGCGGTCGGTTGAACCGCCGCCCGTTGTCGTGTAAAGGCGCGCCTCCGCCGCGGAACCGTCCGCGTCGGAAACCTGTCCGAGAACCGCGGGCCCATTCGGCTTAAACCCACACCGCGGGGAGACGGGGATCAGAGACGGCGAACGGCGGCCAGTGCCGGCCCCGTCGCCTGCTCGTCCTCACTCCCTCGAACAGTCATTCAACGTCCGTTGGACGAACTGGAGTGCGGCATGCAAAGGGCGCAGAAGGCGCAGTCGATCGAGACGCTCTCCGGGGTCTTCGCCAACGCCGGCGCGGTAGTCGTGACCCATTACCTCGGCCTTACAGTGCATGCGACCGAGGACCTGCGCACGCGGTTGCGCAAGGAAGGGGCGACGTTCAAGGTCGTCAAGAACCGGCTGGCCCAGAAGGCGCTCGACGGCGCCTCGGATGACGCCCGGGCCTTGTTCAAGGGGCCGGTCGCGATCGCCTATGGCGCGGACCCGGTTTCGGCGGCCAAGGCGACGACCGCCTTCGCCAAGGAAAACGAAAAGCTGATCATCGTCGGCGCCCTGATGGGCGGAGAGGTGCTCGACGCCGCCCGGGTTCAGGCTCTGGCCAAGCTTCCCTCACTGGACGAACTGCGCGGCAAGCTCGTAGGTCTGATCCTCGCGCCGGCGACCAAGGTCGCAGCGATTGTCCAGGCCCCGGCCGGCCAACTGGCTCGCGTGGTCGGCGCCTATGCCGCCAAGGCCGCCTGACCGAATTTCCAATCATCGCTCTCGCCTTAAGAAGGATCGAAAATGTCCAAACTTGAAAAACTGGTCGATGACCTCTCCTCACTGACTGTTCTCGAAGCGGCTGAACTGGCCAAGCTTCTCGAAGATAAGTGGGGCGTCTCCGCAGCCGCGCCGGTGGCCGTGGCGGCCGCCGCGACGGGCGGCGGCGGCGCTGCTCCGGCTGAAGCCGCCGAGGAGCAGACCGAGTTCACCGTGGTTCTGACGGCGGCGGGTGAGAAGAAGATCAACGTGATCAAGGAAGTCCGCACTGTCCGGCCCGACCTAGGTCTGAAGGAAGCCAAGGACTTGGTCGAAGGCGCCCCTCAGGCGGTCAAAGAGAACGTCTCCAAGCAGGAAGCTGAGGACATCAAGTCCAAACTCGAAGCCGCCGGCGCCTCGATCCAGATCAAATAACCGACGCGCCGAATGCCGCGATTTCGCGGCGGCGTGTGAGGTGCGAAATTTTTGCCGCCCGAGGGCTTTCCTTTTCTGTCCCGGGCGCATAAATACGCGTTCCTCTCAAACCAGAGCATCGAAGTCGTGCGAGCACGTCTCCTCGTGGGCGGGCTCGTTCAAATCGCCCCGAGGCGCGGTCAGCCGCCCTCCGACCAGCGCGAAGGGGCGCCGCGGCGTGAACGACGCCGTGGGATTTTCCAGCGTCCGGCGGATGGCGTGGGGCCCGGTGGCCCCCCGTCCGACCCGAGGGTGGACGCGTGGAAACGACGCCCAAGGTCCGCTTGGCGCGTCTTCTAGGGAGCCAAAATGGCGCAGTCCTTCACTGGCAAGAAGCGTATCCGTAAATCCTTTGGCCGCATTCCCGAAGCGGTCCGTATGCCGAACCTGATCGAGGTTCAGAGATCTTCCTACGAACAGTTCCTGCAAAGGGAGGTCCGTCCCGGACAGAGACGGGACGAAGGTATCGAGGCGGTTTTCAAATCCGTCTTCCCGATCAAGGACTTCAACGAGCGCGCCATGCTCGAATACGTCTCCTACGAGTTCGAGGAGCCGAAGTACGACGTCGAGGAATGTATCCAGCGCGACATGACCTACGCCGCGCCGCTGAAGGTCAAGCTGCGCCTGATCGTCTGGGAAACCGACGAGGAGACCCAGGCGCGCTCGGTGAAGGACATCAAGGAACAGGATGTCTACATGGGCGACATCCCGCTCATGACCGACAAGGGCACCTTTGTCGTCAACGGCACCGAGCGGGTGATCGTTTCCCAGATGCACCGCTCGCCCGGCGTGTTCTTCGATCACGACAAGGGCAAGACCCATTCTTCGGGCAAGCTGCTGTTCGCCGCCCGGATCATTCCATACCGCGGCTCCTGGCTGGATTTCGAGTTCGACGCCAAGGATGTGGTATTCGTGCGCATCGACCGGCGGCGCAAACTGCCGGCGACGACCTTTCTCTATGCGCTCGGCATGGACGGCGAGGAGATCCTCACCACCTTCTATGACGTCGTCCCTTATGAGAAGCGTACTGGGACCGATGAGTCGATCGGCTGGGCGACCCCCTACAAGCCGGAACGCTGGCGCGGGGTAAAGCCGGACTATCCGCTGATCGACGCCGAAACCGGCGAGGAAGTGGCGCCGGCCGGGACCAAGATCTCCGCGAGGCAGGCCAAGCGCCTGGCTGATGGCGGCCTCAGGACCCTGCTGCTATCTCCCGAAGCCCTGGTGGGCCGCTATCTCGCCCGTGACGAGGTCAACCTGGAGACGGGCGAGATCTACGCCGAAGCCGGCGACGAACTGGACGCGGCGGCGATCGCCGGCCTCGAGGCCCAGGGCTTTTCGACCATCGACGTCCTCGATATCGATAACGTCACCATTGGCCCCTACATCCGCAACACCCTGCGGGTGGACAAGAACTCGATCCGCGAAGACGCCCTTTTCGACATCTATCGCGTGATGCGTCCGGGCGAGCCGCCGACGGTCGAAGCCGCCGAGGCCATGTTCAAGAGCCTGTTCTTCGACCAGGAGCGTTACGACCTCTCCTCGGTCGGCCGGGTGAAGATGAACATCCGTCTCGAGCTCGACTGTCCGGACGATATGCGCGTGATCCGTAAGGACGACGTGCTGGCGGTGCTCAAGACTCTGGTCGGCCTGCGCGACGGTCGCGGCGAGATCGACGACATCGATAATCTCGGCAACCGGCGCGTGCGTTCGGTCGGCGAACTGCTGGAAAACCAGTATCGAATCGGCCTGTTGCGCATGGAGCGGGCGATCAAGGAGCGCATGTCCAGCGTCGATATCGACACGGTCATGCCGCACGACCTGATCAACGCCAAGCCGGCGGCCGCGGCGGTGCGCGAGTTCTTCGGATCCTCGCAGCTCTCGCAGTTCATGGACCAGACCAACCCGCTGTCGGAAATCACTCATAAGCGGCGGCTTTCCGCTCTGGGCCCGGGTGGCCTGACACGCGAGCGCGCCGGCTTCGAAGTGCGTGACGTGCACCCGACGCACTATGGCCGGATCTGCCCGATCGAGACGCCGGAAGGCCCGAACATCGGCCTGATCAACTCGCTGGCCACCCACGCGGTGGTCAACAAGTACGGCTTCATCGAGAGCCCTTATCGCCGGATCAAGGACGGCAAGATCACCGATGAGGTGATCTACATGTCGGCCATGGAAGAGGCGAAGCATGTCATCGCCCAGGCCAATATCGCCCTGCGCGATGGCGAGATTGTCGATGACATGGTCCCGGGCCGGGTGAACGGCGAACCCTCGCTGCTGCCGCGTGACCAGGTCGACTTGATGGACGTCAGTCCCAAGCAGGTCGTCTCTGTGGCCGCTGCGCTGATCCCGTTCCTCGAGAACGACGACGCCAACCGCGCGCTGATGGGCTCGAACATGCAGCGTCAGGCTGTGCCGCTCATCCAGTCAGACGCGCCCTTGGTGGGCACGGGTATGGAGGACGTGGTCGCCAGGGATTCCGGCGCGGTCGTGGTCGCCCGTCGTCCCGGCGAGGTCGAGCAAATCGACGGCACCCGAATCGTCATCCGGGCGACCGAAGAGACCGATCCCACCCAGCCGGGAGTCGATATCTATCGCCTCTCGAAGTTCCAGCGTTCCAACCAGAATACCTGCATCAACCAGCGTCCGCTGGTGCGAGTGGGCGACAAGATCACCGCCGGCGACATCATCGCTGACGGTCCGTCCACGGACCTTGGCGAACTGGCCCTCGGGCGTAACGCGCTCGTCGCCTTCATGCCTTGGAACGGGTACAACTTCGAGGACTCCATCCTCATCTCCGAACGCATCGTGCGCGATGACGTGTTCACCTCGATCCACATCGAGGAGTTCGAAGTCATGGCCCGCGACACCAAGCTGGGGCCGGAGGAAATCACCCGCGATATCCCCAATGTTGGCGAAGAGGCCCTGCGCAATCTCGACGAAGCGGGCATCGTGGCCATTGGCGCGGAAGTGCTGCCTGGCGACATCCTCGTCGGCAAGGTGACGCCCAAGGGCGAGACGCCGATGACGCCGGAAGAGAAGCTGCTGCGCGCGATCTTTGGCGAAAAAGCCTCCGACGTGCGTGACACCTCGCTTCGTCTGCCGCCAGGCGTCGCCGGCACCGTGGTCGAGGTGCGGGTCTTCAATCGCCACGGCGTCGACAAGGACGAGCGGGCGCTGGCCATCGAGCGGGAGGAGATTGACCGCCTCGGCAAGGACCGCGACGACGAGTTCGCCATCCTCAACCGCAACATGACTGTGCGGCTGCGCGAGACGCTCATCGGCCGCACCGCCGTCTCGGGGCCCAAGGGCTTCGGCCGCGGCGAGGTCACCACTGCAAAGCTCGAGGAAACCTCGCCGGGCCTGTGGTGGCAGATCGCTGTCGATGACGAGAAGGCGCAGCGCGAGCTGGAGGCCATGCGCCGCCTGTTTGAGGAAGCCCGCGATCGCCTCGATCGCCGGTTCGAGGACAAGGTTGAGAAGCTCCAGCGTGGCGACGAGCTTCCGCCAGGCGTGATGAAGATGGTCAAGGTGTTCGTGGCGGTGAAGCGCAAGCTTCAGCCGGGCGACAAGATGGCCGGCCGACACGGCAATAAGGGCGTCATTTCCAAGATCCTGCCGATCGAGGACATGCCGCACCTCGAGGACGGAACGCCGGTGGATGTCGTGCTCAATCCGCTGGGCGTGCCCTCGCGGATGAACGTCGGCCAGATCTTCGAGACCCACCTCGGTTGGGCCTGCGCCGGACTTGGCCGCCAAATTGGCCAGCTTCTGGAGGCTTGGGAGCGGGGCAATGAGAAGGGTGAGAAGAAGGCGCTCATAAAGCGGCTCGAGGACATCTACGGCAAGGACCAGCACCTTCCCAAGGATGACGCTGAGCTCGCCGAATTGGCGACCAATCTCTCCAAGGGCGTGCCCATCGCCACGCCGGTGTTCGACGGAGCCCATATCAACGACATCGAGAACCTGCTCGAAGAGGCCGGTCTCAACCGGTCCGGTCAGGTGATGCTCCATGACGGCCAGACCGGCGACGAGTTCAAACGCCCGGTCACCGTCGGCTACATCTACATGCTGAAGCTGCATCACCTGGTGGACGACAAGATCCACGCCCGGTCGATTGGCCCCTATAGCCTGGTCACGCAGCAACCGCTGGGCGGCAAGGCGCAGTTCGGCGGGCAGCGCTTCGGCGAGATGGAGGTCTGGGCGCTCGAAGCCTATGGCGC
>DASXCH010000143.1:0-29567 GCA_036491275.1 Caulobacteraceae bacterium | reverse complement strand
GACCGAGCGGAAGATGTGGTCGGCGCCGATGACATCGCGCAGGCCGAACCGGGTAAGGGCGCGCTCGGCCCCAACCGATTCCAGCCGGGCGACGGCGAAGGCGACGCCCCTGGACTTGGCGGTTTCGACCACGGCCTTCAGGCTCTGGGCGGCGGTGTAGTCGATGTCGCTGACGCCCGCCGCTTCGAACACCACCAGCTTGACGCCAGGCTGCGAGATCGCCGCCAGCATGTCGCGCTCGAAGAGCTCGGCGCTGAGGAAGGTGAGCGGCGCCTGGAAGGCGAGCACGGCGACGCCCGGCAATTGCTCGCCCGGGCGATCGGGGGCGACCGGCCACCAGATGCTGGTGCCCGGCACCCGGGTCATCGGGCGCAGCCGCTGGCGCGCCCCCGCCCACAGGCCGTTCAGCAGCGACAGCCCGATGCCGACCGCGACGCCCTGCTCGATGGGCAGGACGATCAGGGCGGCGGCCGTGGCCAGGATCAGCAGGGCCTCGACCGGCGAAGACTTCGTCACTGTCGCGATCTCGCCGACCCGCACGATGCGGGCGGCGACGAAGAGCAGGATGGCGCTGAGCGCCGCCACCGGGATGCTCGCCAGGACGCTGGCGCCGAACAGGAGCAGGATCAGCACCACGACCACCGCCGCCAGGCCCGCGACCTGGGAGCGGCCGCCGCTCTCGGCGACGATGGCGGTGCGCGGCGGGCTGGCGTTGACCGGGAAGGCGCCCGCCGCGCCGGCGAAGAGGTTGGCCACGCCCAGGCCGATGAAATCGCCGTTCTCGTCCGGCAGGCCGCTGGCCGGCGGAAACGACCGGGCCGTGGCCGCCGTCTGGACCATGACAACCAGGGCGACGATCAGCGACAGGGGGGCGATCCCAAGAACATCTCCAGCGGTGAGCGAGGGCAGGCCGAGGCGAAGCGATCCGCCGGCGACGGATCCCAGGAGGCCGACGCCGCGCTCGTCGAGGCGCCAGAGATGGACCGCGAGCGCGGCCCCGACCACGCCGACCAGGGCGCCGGGAAGCCGTGGGCTGACCCGGTGGCAGGCGGCGATGACCGCCAGGACCGCGGCGGTGACGGCGACCGCGGCGAGGTTGGCGTGGGGCCCGAGCGCAATCAGCTTGCCGATCTTGTCGAGGTTCGATCCGCTGAGCGGCGGCAGGCCGAGCGCGGCCGGCAGCTGCGAGACCGCGATGTGGACGGCGATGCCGGCGAGGAAGCCCAGGGTCACCGGCGTCGAGAGCAGGTTGCCGATCCAGCCCATGCGCAGGACGCCGGCGGCGGCGACGATGAGGCCGACCATCATGGCCAGAGCGGCGGCGAGGGCGGCGTAATGCGGCGAACCGGACGCGGCCAGCAGCGCCAGGGCGCCGGCGAAGATCGGCGTGATCGTCGAGTCGGCGCCGGCCGAAAGCTGGCGGCTGACGCCGAAGATGAGGAACGCCAGGCTGGCGGCGATGAAGGCGACGAAGCCCAGCTGCGGCGGCAGGGCGCCCAGGCGGGCGGTGGCCATCTGTTCGGGAATGGCGATCGCCGCCAGGGTCAGGCCGGCGATCAGATCGGCGCCGACAAAGCCGGGCCGGTAGCCGCGCAGGGTCGCGAACAGGGATGGCGCGCGGAGACGAAATCCGACCCAGGCGGCGGGGGACGCGGCTTGCGTGGTCATCGCCTCTCCACTTCGTCCGGTCTCAGCCTATCAGGCCGCAACAAGCTTGTCCGCCGCTCCGCCGTACTCTCGGCTATAGTCGGCGGCGCCTTTCAGCAGGAGCGAAAGCCGGTCTTGCGCCTCGCCTTCCTTGTCGTCATCGCCTCCCTGGCCGCGTTTTCCGCGCGGACCCAGACGATGGTCTCGCTCGGCGACCCGACGGCTGCCCAAGAGGTGAGTCAGGCGCAGGCCCGGCTTCAGGCGGTCTTTCCAGGCGCCCGGCTCAGGGATCTGAGCGATGCGGATCTGCAGTCGAGAGTGGCGGCCCTGCCGCCGATCAAGGCCTCCCTGACGTCGGCCCTGGCGGATCTGACGCCAAGGTTACAGGACATCGACACCCGGCTGGCGCAGCTCGGGCCGGCGCCGGGCCCCGGTCAGCCGGCTGAGCCGGCGCAGACCGCGCAGAACCGGCAAGCCCTCCTCCACGCCCATCAGTCACTGGATGGCGAGATCAGGCTCGCCAGGCTGCTGTTGCTCGAAGCCGACCAGACCGCGCGACAGTTGAGCCAGCAGCGGCACGACAACTTCTCGGCGCGCCTGTGGACGCGCAATCGTTCGATCCTCGATCCCGGCTTGTGGAGCGAGCTCGGGACCTCGATCCCGGGCGATGTCGACCGCCTTTCCGACCTGTTCGGCGGCGAAGCGCGGCAATGGACCGGCGCTGTCGCCCGCAGCGGCCGGCCGGCGCTGATCGCGGTCTTCGCCCTGCTGGGCCTCGGGCTGCTGTGGCCGGCGAGGGTCGTCCTCGGCCGGTTCGGCGTGCGGCGAGCGATGGCGGGGACCGCCACGCGCTTGCGCCGCTCGAGCCTGGCGTTGTGGCTTGTGATGGTGGCGACGCTCTCGCCTCTGGCCGGCGGCTTCGCCATCCGGATCGGCCTGCGCGCGGCCGGCGCTGCGACAGAAGATTTCGACGCCCTGATCGGCGTGGCGATCGGCGCTCTGACGTTTGCCTGGAGCCTCGACGGCCTCGGCCGCGCCCTGCTTTCGCCTCGCCGCCCATCCTGGCGCTTGGCGCCGATCAGCGACGAGGCGGTGGCGCGGGTGGCGCCCTATCCCGCGCTCGTCGGTGCGGCGGCCGGCGTGGCCGCCCTGGTCAGGGGCCTCAACGCCGCGATCGGCGCCAGCCTGCCGACCTCGGTCGCCAGCGACTGCGTCACCGTGGTCATCGAACTCGTCGCCGTCGGCGCGGCCCTGCTGGCTCTGGCCCGGGCCCGGCGCGCGGCCTTCGCCGCGCCTGAGCCCGGCAAACCCGAGACCGAGCCGCGGCTGGCGTGGATCCTCACTGCGCTCGGCGCCTGGCTGGCGCTCGGCGTCGCGCTCATGGCGATCTTCGCCGGTTACCTGGCGCTGGGCTCGTTCCTGGTCAGGGAGACGGTGTGGGTCGCCGCGGTGCTCGCGGCCGTCTTCCTGGCGATCCGCTTCACCGACGACTACTTCCCCTGGCTGCTCTCGGACGAAGCCGCCGCCGGCCGGGCGGCGCGCCTGGCCATCGGCGTCTCGAAGAGCGCCATGGATCAGATCGGCGTCCTGGCTTCGGGGGTCTTCCGGGTGATCCTCCTCGCCCTGGGACTCGCCGCCATCCTCGCGCCGTTCGGCGCGGGCCTGGGCGACGTGGCGCCGCACCTTTCCGGCGCCCAATTCAATCTCAGGATCGGCCAGACAATCATCTCGCCGGCCACCGTGCTGGGCTCGGCCGGCCTTTTCCTGGTTGGCCTGCTCGTCACCCGCGCGGCGCGCGGCTGGCTGGAAGTCCGCTACCTGCCCAAGACCGACATGGACCTCGGGGTGCGCAACTCGGTGGCGGTGGCGACGTCGTATGCCGGCGTCGTCATAGCCCTGGTCCTGGCCTTCGCCTACCTCGGCCTGTCGTTCAGCCAGATCGCCCTGTTCGCCAGCGCCCTTTCGGTGGGCATCGGCTTTGGCCTGCAGGCCGTCATCAGCAACTTCGTTTCCGGCCTCATCCTGTTGGCGGAGCGGCCGATCAAGGTCGGCGACTGGGTCGCCATCGGCGATCTCGAGGGGGACGTGAAAGCGATCAACATCCGCGCCACCGAGATCGAGATGGCGGACCGTTCACGACTGATCGTGCCCAATTCCGATCTCGTCTCCAAGATGGTGCGAAACGTCACCCACAACGGCGCACTGGGCCGGGTCAGGATCGTGCTGCGCGTCGACGACACGGCCGACCCAAAAGAGGTCCGCGAGGTGGTCCTCGCCCGCCTGAGGGACCACGATGATGTCCTCGCCGAGCCGCCGCCCGGCGTCTATCTCACCGACGTCCGCGACGGGGCGCTGGAGGTCACCGCCCTCGGCTACCTCGCCTCCGCGCGCTACGCCTTCCGCGTGAAGAGCGAGCTGCTGTTCAGGATCGTCCCCGACCTGAGAGCCAGGGGAATCGCCCTGGCGAGCCCGGCCACCCTCGTCAATGTCGCACTGTCCGGGCCCGCCGACGTGCCTGGCGCCAGGGGCCATGGGCCATGAAGGCTCCCGCTAGGCACGCCGGGCCGCCGGGTCTAGAACCTTGGCCTGACGGGGGGTTGAGGATTGGGGAACGCCATGCGCACACTCACCGCCATCGCGGCCGTATCGGCCCTGCTGCTCGCTGCTTCGGCCCAGGCCGCCATCGTCCATTACAGCGCCAGGCTCAATGGCGCCTCGGAGACGCCGCCCAACGACAGCAAGGGGACGGGCGCCGCCCACGTCACGCTCGATACGACCAAGAAGACCCTCACCTGGACGGTGACCTATTCCGGGCTCACCGGCCCGGCGACCATGGCCCATTTCCATGGCCCGGCCCCGGTCGGCAAGGCGGCCGGCATCGCCATCCCCCTGACGGGGCCGATGACGAGCCCATTGAAGGGCTCCTCGCCGATCACCGACAAACAGATCGCCGAGCTCAAGGCGGGTCTGTGGTACGTCAACGTCCATACCGGGGCCCATCCGGGCGGCGAGATCCGGGGCCAGCTGGCCGAGACCCGTTAGCAGCCAGGGTTAATCTTAGATTCAAGGTTCGGGTTCACCCTGACGGCTTCCCGCCGACCGGACGACGCCCCACCTTGCCTCACGACGCCTTCCAGATCGCCACGAGGTGGCCAAGCGCGGTCACGCCGACGGCGAAGCAAATCAACATCAGCAGCCGCCAGGGCGCGAGCCTGGGCGGGCTGAGGGGCTTGGCCGGACGCGCGCCCAGCCAGCCGCACAGGACTGCGGCCGCCAGCATGACGGCGGCGAGGACCGCGGTGACCGTCAGGCTCACGTCATGTTCCTGGCGCAGCTTTCCGATATCTCGACGCGCGACGTCCCGCCGGGCGCTGGCCCCGGACTCGCGCCGACGTCATTCCAACAGGAGCTCTGAGTCGCAATGGCTCTAACCCCGCAACCGTCAAAGCCGAAGTGGTCCGAACCCAACGCGGTGTGGAAGGACGACGACGCCCCGCCGCTCATGGACATGATGCGCTCGGAGGCCGATGTCGACCGCTTCCACAATCACGAGGACCAGTCGCCGGAGGCCATGGCCAAGGCGATCACCGACCTCAAGGCGACCGTCGACACTCTGGGCGGGCGCCTCGCCGCCGTCGAGGAAGGAACGTCCGGCGTGGTCCACGCCGCCAAGGACCTCGGCAGCAACATGGTCAAGATGGGCGACGCCCTCACCAAGCGGGTGAAGGACCTCGAGGGCGACGCCGAACGCGCCACGGCCGAGGCGACCGCCGCCAAGGCGGAGGCCGCCAGCGCCAGGACTGCGCTCGCGAGCGAGCGCAAGGCGCGGGAGAAGACCGTCAGGACGGCGCTGATCGGCGCGGCGGTGCTGGTCGCGGCCCTGGTCGGCCTGACCCTCTTCGGGCCAAGGCTGGGCGGCGATCACGCCAGCGCCGCGGCCCCGGTCCTCTACAGCCCGAACGCGCCTGCCAACTAGGGCGCCTTCGCCTGCCTTAGAGCGGGATGATGTTCTGGTGGCGGCTGTAGGAGAGGTAGCCGACGTCCGCCCCCAGGCGCAGGCCAACGCCGGCGCGGATCGGGGCGATGGTGATGCCGTCGGCGCGCTGGTAGTTCACGCCCAGGCCGCCGATCAGATAGGCGGAGCCCTCGACGCCCGGGAACCGGCGGTAGATCGCGTCCGGGTATTCCAGGTTGTAGCAGAGGACGAACACCCGGCTGGCGTTGCCGCCGAAGTCGAAGCCGGCCGACGGCCCCTGCCAGTAGACCGCCTGCTGCGGCCGGTCCTTCATGTACATCAGGCCCTTGCCGTAGCGCAGGCCGAAGATGAACGCCGCCGCGCCCTCTTCGCCGGCGATATAGCCGGTCGGCCGCCCGTTCTGCTTGAACATCTTCTCGACCGCGGCGCCGGCGGACTCGGCCGTCACGCCGAGGAAATCCGACACCCGGTTGACGATCTCGTCGTGGGAATATTCCTGCGCCCGGCCGTTGGGGGGCGGCATGTTCGGAGCCTGGCCGTTCGCCGGCGGTGGCGGCGGCTGGTCCTGGGCGAGGGCGCGGCCGGCGGCCATCAGGGCCAGCCCGGAGACGATGAGCGTACGACGTTCCATGACTTGAAAGATCCCGACTTTGGCTCGCGGCAAACTCCGCCCGAGCGCCCTGATGGCATAGCCTGAACGCGGTTAACGGCGACTGAATGGCGCCTCGCTCGCCCGCGGCCGGAGTTGTTGCTACAGAGCGCGGCCCATGCCGACGCCGCCCGCCCAGATTCGCAACTTCGCCATCGTCGCCCACATCGACCATGGCAAGTCCACGCTCTCCGACCGCCTGATCCAGGAGACGGGCGGCCTGACCGCGCGCGAGATGCGCGAGCAGGTCCTCGATTCCATGGACCTGGAGCGCGAGCGCGGGATCACCATCAAGGCCCAGACCGTTCGCCTCAACTACCGGGCCGACGACGGCCTCGACTATGTCCTCAACCTGATGGATACGCCCGGGCACGTCGACTTCGCCTATGAGGTGAGTCGCTCGCTCGCGGCCTGCGAAGGCTCGCTGCTGGTGGTCGACGCCAGCCAGGGGGTCGAGGCCCAGACTCTGGCCAATGTCTATCAGGCGCTGGAGCACGACCACGAGATCGTGCCGGTGCTGAACAAGGTCGATCTGCCGGCCGCCGAGCCAGACCGCGTGCGCCAGCAGATCGAGGATGTCATCGGCATCGACGCCTCCGACGCGGTGGAATGCTCGGCCAAGACCGGCCTCGGCATCCATGACGTTCTCGAGGCGATCGTCACCCGCCTTCCCGCGCCCAAGGGCGACGAGACGGCCCCCCTCAAGGCGCTGCTGGTCGACGCCTGGTACGACGCCTACCTCGGCGTGGTGGTGCTGGTGCGGGTCGTCGACGGACGCCTGGTCCCGGGCGCCCAGGTGCGCCTGATGCAGGCGGGCGCGACCTACCGCGTCGACCGGATCGGCGTCTTCCTGCCCAAGCAGACCGACGTCGCCGCCCTGGGGCCCGGCGAGATCGGCTTCCTGACCGCCCAGATCAAGGACGTGGCCGACGCCGCCGTGGGCGACACCATCACCGAGGAGCGGCGGCCGACCACGACACCCCTGCCGGGGTTCAAGCCGGTTCAGCCGGTGGTCTTCTGCGGCCTCTTCCCGGTCGACGCGGCCGACTTCGAAGACCTGCGCGCGGCGGTGAGCAAGCTGCGGCTCAACGACGCCAGCTTCAGCTACGAGATGGAGACCAGCGCGGCGCTCGGCTTCGGCTTCCGCTGCGGATTCCTCGGCCTCCTGCACCTGGAGATCATCGAGGAGCGGCTCTCGCGCGAGTTCAACCTCGACCTCATCGCCACCGCGCCCAGCGTCATCTATCGCATCACCCTCACCGACGGCGAGGTGATCGAGATGCACAATCTGGCGGACATGCCGGACCCGGTGCGCGTCGCCGCGATCGCCGAGCCGTGGATCCGGGCGACGATCTTCACCCCGGACGATTATCTCGGCGCGGTGATCAAGCTGTGCCAGGACCGGCGGGGCGAGCAGAAGGAACTGAGCTACGTCGCCCAGCGGGCGATGGCGGTCTACGACCTGCCCCTCAACGAGGTGGTGTTCGACTTCTACGACCGCCTGAAGAGCATCTCGAAAGGCTACGCCAGCTTCGACTACCAGCTCCAGGACTATCGCCAGGGCGACCTCGTCAAGATGTCGATCCTGGTCAACGGCGAGCCGGTCGACGCCCTCTCCATGCTCGTCCATCGCCAGCGGGCCGAGACGCGCGGCCGCGGCATGGTCGAGAAGATGAAGGAGCTCATCCCGCCGCACCTCTTCGTGATCCCGATCCAGGCGGCCATCGGCGGCAAGATCATCGCCCGCGAGACCGTGCGCGCCCTGCGCAAGGACGTCACCGCAAAGTGCTACGGCGGCGACGCCACCCGCAAGCGCAAGCTCCTGGACAAGCAGAAAGAGGGCAAGAAGCGCCTGCGTCAGTTCGGCAAGGTCGAGATCCCGCAGGAGGCGTTCATCGCCGCCCTGAAGATGGACGCGGATTAGAAGACGGCCTCAGGACCCTCCGCGGCGGGGGGCCGGAGTCGGGTCACCAGCAGCCAGACAAGTGCGAAGGCGACCATGACGGCGGCGACGTCGAGCCACATGAGGCCGGGCGTGGCCTGGGTGAAGATCCCCGGACTGCCGCGCAGAACATCTCCGGCGGAGACCACGACCACGGCGCCGAACAGGTTGTTCACCAGGTGGATCCCGTAGGTGAAGGCCAGGTTGGTCGTGCGCATGACGATGAGGGCGGTGACGAAGCCGAACACCAGGGCGTTGGCGGCCTGCGGCACGCCATTGGGAATGTGGAACAGCGCGAAGATCGCCGCGCTGAGGGCGGCGGCGGCCATCGGGCGCTTCAGCCCTAGGGCCAGACCCTGGGTGGCATAGCCGCGAAAGACGAACTCCTCGCAAAAGGTCTGGGCCGCCAGGCACGGCGTGGCGATGAGGGCCAGGGCGAGGGTCTGTGGCCCGAGCGTCAGGCGAAAACCGGATGGCCTCACGAGGAAATCGACGCCGGCCGCTGCGGCGCACAGGACGAGCCACAGTCCGGCCCCGGCCGCGAACTGCCGCCACTTCCAGGGTCCGACGATGTCCATGAAACCTTTGCCGTGAATGGCCCACGCCGCGATGGCGAAGGCGATGGCCAGGGCGCCGAACACCAGCCCCGTGAAGCCATAGAAATAGGCCGGGTGGCTCGGGTCCATGGCGAACTGGGTGAAGTCAGCTGGAACGAGGTGGGCGACGAACGCGGCCGCGAAGACCGCCACGACGGCCAACACCCACAGGGCCACGGCGGCGACCGGCGTCAGCACATAGCACCACCAAGCCGTGCGGCCGCGGCGAGCGAGGTCGAGATAGGCGATCATGTAAGGCGTCGCTCCGTCAGGACTCATCAGCCTAGCTGACTTGGCCAGGAGCGAAAGGTGTCAGATCGCGCGTCAGAACAAGTGAGCGAGCGTCGCCGGCAGCATGTGCACCGCCCAGAGCGGCGCCACGCCGAGCCACAGGCCCAGCGCCAAGGTATAGAGCGAACCCAGGACCGGACGGCCGTCACGGAAGTTCAACACAACGCCGGCGGTCAGCGGACCGGAGATCGGCCCGAGCGCCAGATAGGGCGCCCACCGGGCCTTGAAGAGGCGTTTGACAGGCGACTGCTTAGCTGGCTGGGGCCGGCTCATGGTTTCCATCCTGGCCCCAGCACTGGACGTAACTCTGAGATGGGGCCGGCGTTCCCCGCATCAATGTCGCTTTCGATCAGACCACCGTGAGCGGCCGTGATTGCCAAGCCGGCGCGAACGGCCTAGCCGCTGTCAGCCGCCCATGACCAACATCCTGCTGATCACGCTCGACCAATGGCGCGGGGATAGCCTCGGCGCCGCCGGCCATCCGATCGTCAGGACGCCCAGCCTCGACCGCGTGGCGCGCGAGGGCGTCCGGTTTTCCCGCCACTACAGCCAGGCCGCGCCGTGCGGGCCGGGCCGCGCCAGCCTCTACACGGGGCTCTACCAGATGAACCATCGGGTGGTGGCCAACGGCACGCCGCTCGACGCCCGCTTCGACAACATCGCCCATGCCGCCCGACGCGCCGGCCATGCCCCGGCCCTGTTCGGCTACACCGACCAGGCCATCGATCCGCGCGAGGCGGCCGGTCCGGCCGATCCGCGCCTCTCGACCTACGAGGAGGTGCTGCCAGGCTTCGAGGGCGGCCTGCACCTGCCCACGGCCGATCTCGGGCAGTGGATCGGCTGGGTGCGCGACCGTGGCCACGACGCGCCGTCCGACCCTCTCGCGGCGCTCGCCAGCGAGCCGGAGAGGCCGGCCGAGGTCAGCCACTCGGCTTTCATGGTCGACACGCTGATCGATTGGATCGGCAAGCGGGAGCGGCCTTGGTTCGCCCACCTCAGCCAGCTGCGGCCCCACCCGCCCTATGCGGCGGCGGGTCGGTTCGCCACCCTGCACGATCCTGACGACATGCCAGGCCCGATCGCTCCGGTCGCGGAGCGGACCCGCCTGCACGAGGCGCTGCTCGCCCATCCCATGACCGCCGCCCCCAGGGATCCGGCCGCCATGCGCCTGATCAAGGCCCAGTATTACGGCATGATCGCCGAGGCCGACTTCCAGCTCAAGCGGCTGTGGGCGGCGCTCGAGGACGCCGACCAGTGGGACGAGACCGTGATTCTGGTGACCTCGGATCACGGCGAGCAACTCGGCGACCATGGCCTGATCGGCAAGAGCGGCTTCTTCGAGGCGAGCTTTCATATCCCCTGCCTGGTCCGCGGACCCGGCGTGGCGGCCGGCCAGGTCGTGGACGCCTTCACCGAGAACGTCGATGTTTTCCCCACCTTGGCGCAGGCCATGGGCCTCGAGGTTCCGGCGCAATGCGACGGCATGGCCTTGACGCCGTTCCTGAGAGGCGAGTCGCCAGGATCCTGGCGCGACGCGGCCCACTGGGAGTTCGACTGGCGCAGCGCCTCGATCTCCCGGGACGATGGCGTTCCCGAGCCCTGGGACCGACGGCTGGAACGCCGAAGCCTGGCGGCCCTGAGGACGGCGGACGCCGCCTACGTGCAGTTCGGCGATGGCGCCGCGCTTGCCTTCGACCTGGCCGCCGATCCCACATGGCGCACGCCGCGAACCTCGGCGGACGCCGTCCTGCCCCTCGCCCAGGCGATGCTGGCGTGGCGGGCGCAGCATGTCGACCGCACCCTCACCGGCATGCTCACCGAAGCGGGCGGCGTCGGCCGCTGGCCGACGCTGCCGGCCGGATGGGCGGAGCGCCGTGCCTTGAGCTGAAGAGCCGCATCGGTCGGGCTCCAGACGCCGCGTCCGGGAAATTCTGGCGCAACCTTTCCTTGGTCTCTAAGCAAGGCGGAAGGATCGCTCGCGGGCGATCCGCAAGGGAGAGCTCATGGCGGTCAACGCGCCCGATTTCGACCAGGGTCCGCCGACGGCAGGAGGCCAGAGACACGAGGGACGGGTCGGCTTCCCCATCCTCGCCGCATACGGCGCCGGGGCGGGCGTCGACACCATCGTCAATTTTGCCGTCAACGGGTTCCTGCTCTTCTACCTGACGCTCGGCTGCGGCCTGCCGGGATCCCTGGCCGGCCTGGTGGGCCTGATCTCGCTCAGCCTCGACGCCCTGGTCGACCCGCTGGTGGGTTCGATTTCGGACAACCTCCACGGCAAGCTCGGCCGCCGCCATCCGTTTCTGCTGTTGTCACCCGTGCCCACCGGCCTGTTCCTGGTCCTGCTGTTCGCCATTCCATCGGGACTGTCCGGCTGGGGCCTGTTCGCTTTCGCCACCATAGTTTCCCTGGTCCTCAGGGTCGCGATGTCCTGCTTCCAGGTGCCGTTCTTCGCCCTCGGGGCGGAACTTTCCGAGGACTACAGCGAGCGCTCGACCATCGTCGGCGCCCGCGTGACGGTCGGCATCGCCCTCACGCTCCTGATCGGCTGGCTCAGCTACGGCGTGTTCCTGGCCCCCAAGGGCGCTCTCACTCACAAGGCGGCCTATTTCCCGCTGATGGTCTCATTCGCGGCGCTGATCATCGTCGGCGGTCTGCTCAGCGCATTCGGCACGCTGGGCGCGCGAGACCGGCTGCACGCGCCCCCGCCGCAGAAAGGTCCGAGGCTCGCCGCGCTTATCGTCGAGATCCGCGAGGTGTTCGCCAACCCGTCGTTCCGGGTCCTGTTCTTCGCCATCCTGCTGTTCTTCATCGCCCAGGGCGTGGCTGGGCCCCTGACCCTCTATGCCAACATCTACTTCTGGAAGATCAGCACCCACCAGATCCTCATCCTGACCTTCCTCGCGGTGGCCGGCCTGGCCCTCGGACTCGTCCTGACCTTTCTGGCCAGGTCCCTGGAAAAGCGTACGGTCACGCTCGCCGGCGTTTTCCTCTTCCTTAGCGCCCAGCTCATCCCGGCGCCCCTGCGCGCCGCCGGCCTGTTGAAGACCGAGGCCCAGGTGATGGCCGTGCTTTCGGTGGCCGTCATCGCCCTTGGCATCGCCACGACGGCGGCGATCATCGGCTACAACTCGATGATGGCCGACGCGGTGGACGAGCACGAGCATCTGTTCGGCGCGCGCCGCGAAGGCCTCTACTTCGCCGGCATCAACTTCTCGGTCAAGGCTTCGAGCGGGCTCGGCACGTTCATCGCCGGCATCGTGCTGGACCTGATCGGATTCCCGCACGCCGCGTCCGCGGGCTCCGCCGTCTATCCGTCAGCCGCCACGGTGCTGAAGCTCGGCCTCATCTATGGCCCGGGCGTTGCGGTGGTCTCGGCGGTGTCTGTGACCCTGCTGTTCCTCTACCGGATCGACCGTGCGCGTCACGACCAGATCCTGAAGGCTCTCGGTCGGAGCCCGAACCAGTCGGCGGCCTGATGCTGGGCCTCGCCGATCCAAAGCTCCTTCGCTCTGACGCCTTCGTCGGCGGCGAGTGGCGCGCGGCGGCAAGCGGCGCCCGTTTCGCGGTGCGAAACCCGGCCGACGGCGAGGTCCTGGCCGAGGTCGCCGATCTCGACGCCGCCGACGCCCGCGCCGCCATCGAGGCCGCCCACGCGGCCCAGGCGCCCTGGGCGGCGCTGACGGCCAAGGCGCGCCACGGCATCCTCATCCGCTGGTTCGGCCTGATCATGGACGCCCAGGAAGACCTGGCCCGGCTGATGACCGCCGAGCAAGGCAAGTCGCTGGCCGAGACCCGCGGCGAGGTGGCCTATGGCGCGAGTTTCATCCAGTGGTTTGCCGAGGAGGCGAAGCGCGCCTACGGCGACGTCATCCCCGCTCACGCCGAGGGCAAGCGGATCCTGGTGCTCAAGCAGCCGGTGGGCGTCACCACGGCGATCACGCCGTGGAATTTCCCCAACGCCATGATCACCCGCAAGGCCGGGCCGGCGCTGGCCGCCGGCTGCGCCTTCGTGATCAAGCCGTCCGAGGAGACGCCGCTTTCGGCCCTGGCCCTGGCCGAGCTGGCGGCGCGCGCCGGCGTGCCCAAGGGCGTCTTCAACGTCGTCCCCTCGACGAAGGCCGACGTGGTGGGCCGCGAACTCACCGGCCATCCGCTGGTCCGCAAGTTCACCTTCACCGGCTCGACGCCGGTCGGCCGCAAGCTGATGGCCCAGTGCGCCGAGGGGATCAAGAAGGTGTCGCTGGAGCTGGGCGGCAATGCGCCTTTCATCGTCTTCGACGACGCCGACCTCGATCGCGCCGCCGAAGGCGCCATGGCCTCGAAGTACCGCAACATGGGCCAGACCTGCGTGTGCGCGAACCGCTTCCTGGTCCAGGCCGGCGTCTTCGAGGCCTTCGCCGACAGGCTGGCCGAGCGCGCGGCGGCAATGAAGGTCGGCAACGGCCTCGACGACGGCGTCGTCCAGGGGCCGCTGATCAACGAGCGGGCGGTGGAGAAGGTCGAGCGGCTACTAGCCGAAGCGACCGCCAAGGGCGCCGAAATCCGGCTGGGCGGCCATCGCCATCCGCTGGGCGGCACGTGGTTCGAGCCGACGGTCGTCACCGGGGTGACGCCCAAGATGGAGATCTTCAACGAGGAGATCTTCGGACCGGTGGCGACGCTTACGCGATTTGACGATGAGGCCGAGGCGATCCGGCTCGCCAACGATACGCCTTATGGCCTGGCGTCCTATTTCTACGCCCGCGATCTGGCGCGCGTCTTCCGGGTGGCCGAGGCCCTCGAATACGGCATGGTCGGGGTCAATGAGGGATTGATCTCCACCGAGGTGGCGCCGTTCGGCGGCGTCAAGCAGTCCGGGCTCGGCCGCGAGGGCTCAAAGTATGGCCTCGAAGAATATCTGGAGACGAAATACGTCCTCCTGGGACTCTGACGCGCCCCAGGAGGATCGCTGGCAACAAACGCTACGCGACTAACGAAGCGTGAGGGATCCGATGCCGGCGGCGACGTTGACGCCGGTCATGCCCTCGATGCTCACCGGTTGCAGCGTGATGGTGTGGTTGTTGCCGCCGACAAGCGCATTGCCGGCCGCGCCGACGCCGACCGAGGCGCCGCCGGTCACGCCGCCGTAATGGCCGCGCAGGTCACCGCGACGCATTCTGTCGGTCGGAGCGAACACCGCCCAGACCAGCGTGCCGGAACTCTGGTAACCCAGGTTGACGCCGAACTTCGACATGGTCCCGCCGTAGCGCTCGGTTCCGCGCGGGCCGGCAAAGGCGCAGGCGAGGCGGTGGGAGCCGCCGACGACGTAGCCCCAGCCGCCGGATTCGTGGCAGGTCAGAGTCCCGACCTTCACGCCCGCTGAGGCGATCAATGGCGTTGTGAGCGCGATGGCGCCGGCCATCGCCGCATAGATGATCTTCCGTTTCATTGTGATTCCCTGGAGGTTCGCCCTCGCCCGGCAATCAAACGCGACCGCTTGGACAAGGGTTCCTTCACGTTTGGCGCCCGCCCTCCGCCGGCGGCCAGGTGATCAGGCGCGCCCCAGGTTCGTTGCGGAGGTAGGCGTAAAGCCAGCTCGAGGCCACGGCCCAGCGGCTGCGAGCGGTGATCAGGAAATAGATGTGGGCCGCGCCCCATAGCCACCAGGCGATGCGACCCTTCAGCTTGATCTCGCCGAAATCGACGATCGCCCGGTTCCGCCCGATGGTGGCGAGCGATCCCCAGTGGCGATAGCGGAACGGCGGCGCCGGAGGCCGGCCGCTGACCCGGGCCTTCAGGACCCTGGCGACATAGTCGCCCTCCTCCTTGGCCGCCGGCGCGATTCCGGGGACGGTTTTGCCGTCCTTCCAACCGACCGTCGCCGTATCGCCAATCACGAAGACGTCCGGAAGGCCCGGCGCCGTGAGGTTGGGCGTCGTTGGCGAGCGGCCGGCGCGGTCGCCGGCCAGATGCAGCCAGTCGGCGGCAGGCGAGGCTTCGACCCCGGCCGCCCAGATGATCGTCTTGGCCGCCAGGACGCCCGCTGTGGTGGTGACCCCCTCGGCATCGAGGTTGGTGACGGCCTCGCCGGTGCGCACCTCCACGCCCAGGGACTGGAGGGCCTTGGCGGCATAGGCCGACAGGGAAGGATCGAAGCTCGGCAGGATCTTATCGCCGGCCTCGATCAGTACGATCCGCGCCCGGCGCGTGTCGATCCGGCGGAATTCGTCGGGCAGGTGGGTGCGGGCGAGCTCGGCCAGGGACCCGGCGAGCTCCACGCCGGTGGGGCCGGCGCCGACAATGGCGAAGGTGAGAAAGGGGCCGACTTCGCCCGGCGACGCCTCGGCCCGCTCGAAGGCGGTGAGGATGCGCTGGCGGATGGTGGTGGCGTCCTCCAGGGTCTTGAGACCCGGCGCGAACGCGGCCCAATCGTCATGACCGAAGTAGGCATGAGCGGCGCCCGTGGCGAGGACGAGCGAGTCGTAGGGGACCTGGCCGCCGTCGGCGAGCCGCACCTGGCGGACGCCGGACTCGATCCCCGTATCGACGCCGACGACCTCGTCCAGCAGGGTGGTGACGTTGCGCAGGCGCCGGGTCAGGCGGCGGATCGGCCAGGCGATCTGCGACGGCGGCAGGATCGAACTCGCCGCCTGGTAGAGCAGGGGCTGGAAGAGATGGTGGTTGCGCTTGTCGATGAGGACGATCTTGAAGCGGCGGTCATGGCCGAGGCGCTTGACCACCTGCAGGCCGCCAAATCCCGCTCCCACCACCACAAGCCGATGAGGCGCGGCGCCGGCCATCAGCCGAGACGGTCCATCCAGGCGTCGAAAGCTTCGATGAACATCTTGAAGAAGCCCCTCGTCGACCCATCGACGAGTTCGCCGGCTTCGTTGAAATGGTTGGCAGCGCCGCCGATGTAGGCCTCCGGCTGCTGCATGGCGAAGACATCGAGGAACACCAGGGATTGGCGCAGGTGGTGATTGGCCCCGAAGCCGCCGATCGCGCCGGGCGAGACGCTCATCACCGCGCCGGGCTTGGCGGCGAAGACGCTCTGGCCATAGGGCCGCGAACCGACGTCGATGGCGTTCTTCAGAACGCCCGGCACCGAGCGGTTGTATTCGGGCGTGAGGAACAGGAGGCCGGCCGCGGGCCGCACCTCGTCGCGAAACCTCACCCAGGCGGCTGGCCGATCCGTGCCGGTATCCAGATCCTGGTTGTAGAGCGGCAGGTCGCCGAGTTCGACGATACGCAGGTCGAGCGAGGGCGGAGCGAGGCCGATGAGGGCCTTGGCGGCCATGCGGTTGAATGAGCCCTTGCGCAGGCTCCCGACAAGAATGGCGACGCGTCGGCCCATGATCCCAGCTCCCATCGCCCCGGCTTCAGACGCTACATCGACGCCGCCATGCCGCCAACCGGGTCAGGATTTCGGCGGGCGGAACTTCGGCCGGCGCTTCTCCCGATGCGAGGCCAGGCCTTCGCGCGCCTCCGGACCGGTGAAGCCGAGGAATTCGAGGGCCAGGGACGCGTCGAAGGTCGGACCGGCGGCGCGCAGCCAGTTGTTCAGCGCCAGCTTGGTCCAGCGCACGGCCATCGGCGCGCCGTCGGCGAGTCGCCCGGCGATTTCCACCGCCTTGGCGTCGAGGTCGGCGTCGTCGGCGACGAGCGAGATAACCCCGATCCGTTCGGCCTCGGCGCCCGTCAGGGTCTCGCAGAGCAGCAGGTAATACTTGGCCTTGGCCATGCCGCAGAGCAGCGGCCAGATGATCGCCGCGTGGTCGCCGGCGGCGACGCCCAGGCGGGTATGGCCATCGATGATCCGCGCGTCGGGCGTGGCGATGGAGATGTCGGCCAGGAGGCCGCAGACCAGGCCCGCGCCCACCGCCGGCCCACGGATCGCCGAAACGACCGGCTTGGAGCAATTGATGACGTTGAAGACGATGTCCCGCGCCTCGGCGAGCGTCCTGGCGCGGGTCTCGAAGTCGCCCATGATCCCCTCGATCATGTCGAAGTCGCCGCCGGCGGAGAACGCCTTGCCGGCGCCGGTCAGGATGATCGCCGAAACGCTGTCGTCGCGGTCGGCGTCGCGCCAGATATCGGCAAGTTCGGCGTGCATCACCGCATCGGCCGCGTTGAGCCTCGCCGGATTGTTCATGGTGACCCGCAGCACGCCCTCGCGCGGGCGGTCGAACGTCAGCCGCTGGTAGCGGTCGTAGACGGAGGTCACGTCACCGTCCCGTGAACCTGGCCGGCCTCTTCTGCAGGAAGGCGGAAACGCCCTCTGTGAAGTCGGCGGTCTTGCCGGCGGCCTTCTGGGCCAGGCGTTCGCGGTGGAGCTGGCCAGTCCAGTCGCTTTCGAGCGAGGCCCAGATGATCTGCCGCGTCAGGCCCAGAGAGGCGGGCCCGTCGGCGAGCGCGCGCGCCAGATGCATGGCCGTCTCCATCAGTTCGGCGTCCGCCGCGATGCGGTTGATCAGGCCCCATTCCAGCGCCTGGAGGGCGTTCACCTTCTCGCCCAGCAGAGCCATTTCCATCGCCCTGGCGCGGCCGATCGCGCGGGGCAGCAGGTACGTCGAACCGCCGTCGGGAACGAGGCCGATGCGGCGGAAGGCCTGCAGGAAATAGGCGCTCTCGCCGGCGACGATGAGATCGCCCAGCAGCGCCAGGGAGCAGCCGACGCCGGCCGCCGCGCCATTGACCGCGGTGACCAGCGGGACCGGCATCTCGCGGATGTAGGTGACGAGCGGATTATAGACCGTCTCCAGCGCCCGGCCGGCGTCCGGCTTGCCGTCGACATCGAGGCCGCCCCCGCCTCCTCCGCTTCCGCCCCCGCCCGACAGGTTGGCGCCGGAACAGAATCCGCGACCCTCGCCGGTGATGAGGATGGCCCGAGCCGCCGCCTCGCCGGTCGCGGCGCGCTTGACCGCGTCGAGCAGCTCGCCGGCCATGTCCATGCCGAGGGCATTGAGCGTCGCCGGATCCGAAAGGGTGATCGTCGTCACCCCGTCGTCGGCCGAAACCTTGATCTTCTGATAGCTCATCGCCTCACCTCGCCGGTTTACGAATCCGGACGAAGGCGCGCTTTCCGCAAAGTCCGTCAAGCCGGGTGCTATCCTAAATGGGAAACTTGCGAAATGAAATTAGGACACTCTCTGGCTATGCAAAAGGGGGCGCGATCAAAACGCAAGCGCTTGGAAGCCGCCACGCCTACGAAGCAATGACCATCCCCGCGGCGCTGGCCGTCAAACCGCTTACGGGTCGGCAGCAACACGGGCGGCCGCCTGGAGCAGCAGCGGGGTTTCCTTGGGAAGAAAATAACCGATGATGTGGCGTTCGCTTCGGACCGCTATCTCCGTGTGGGTTTTCTCCAAGAAGCCACTCTCTTTGTATAACTTCATGCCTTCGTGGAAGAGAGCGCGAACGGTGTCGAACTGCGGCTCATTGTTCTCTTCGAGCATCCGGTGCAAGCGCTCTATCACTAGGTGATCAAGCCAGCGCATTACCTTGTCCGGACTCTTGTCGTTGGGGGCCTCTTGATTGACGGGAAGCTCCATATTGGCCTCCTGCGCCTCAGCACCAAGCAATTGATGCGCCTGCCTCACAAGCTCGACATTTTCGCGCACGCGGAGGTCGAGACAATTTCCAAGGTCTATAACGGCGCCGACAACCCAAGGGTCTTTGAGCGCCCGCTTCCCCGGTCGCCCTTTCGCCCATTCAATCGCGCGGAGGGGATCGTCCTCCCAGAAATAGATTCCGGTCCCCAGCCAATGATATTTGCCTGTGCCCGGCCGGAGCGGCTTTTCGCGTCGAACTACCGCTTGAGCAGTCTCCCGTTCGCACCCGTGATAGCCGAGGATGAACGAGGGATGGCGGCTCACTAGGCCGCAGTGGACTTCGCGCCGCCGAAAGAGGGCTTGAGGGAGCCGTCCTCGTTGTAGGCGCCGCTGCGCATCAGGGACTCGCGAGCGGTCTGTGGGCTTGCGAGCGTCTTTTTCCGCTCCCGTTGAAGGAGTCGGAACATTTTCTCTCTCTGTGTATCGGTCATCGCCTTCCCTCTAAGCCAGCAGCGACGCCAACTCGTAACCTGCGTCGCGCATTGAGAGAACTGCGGCAAAACATCGCCCACAAGAATTTGTTCCAGAGGTTCCTGTTCCTTCGCATTCGCGCCGCACGTCATTCACCGAAATTAGGACACTTGCCAATCCAACCTAGGACACTGACCCCCGAATTAGGACAGCAACTCAAGCCGCGTTCCCGTGGCCGCGTCAGAAGATCGTGTAGCCGCCGTCGATGACCACGCTGTCGCCGGTGTGGAAGCGGGCCGCGTCCGAGGCGAAATAGACGGCGACGCCGGAAAAGTCCTCGGGCTCGCCCCAGCGCCGCATCGGCACCCGCGGCATGACGTTCTGGTTGAATTTGTCCCAGCCTTGCAGGCCGGCGGTCATGTCGGTGGCGATCCAGCCCGGCAGCACCGCGTTGGCCCGGATGCCATAGCGCGCGTACTCGACCGCCAGGCCGCGGATCATCGAAAGGACGCCCGCCTTGCTCGAAGCGTAGGCCTGGTTGCGCGGCGCGCCATCGATGGCCGAGGTCGAGGAGGTGACCAGCAGCGACCCGCCTGGATCGCCGGCCTTGGCCCTGGCCACCATGTGCTTGCAGGCCTCGCGGAAGGTCCAGAAGACGGCGTCGAGATCGACGGTGGTCACGCGCCGCCACTGTTCGGTGGTGAACTCGGCGAACGAGGGGGCGCCGCCGCCGATCCCGGCGTTGGCGATGACGGTGTCGAGCCGGCCGAACTTCGCCAGCGCCTCGGCGACGCCGTCAACCACGGCCTGTTCGTCGGACACATCCACCCGCTGGACCAGGACCTCGCCGCCATGCGCTTCCAGTTTGACCTTGGCGGCCGCATTCTTCTCCGGATTGAGACCCCAGACGGCGACTTTGGCGCCGGACCCGGCCAGGCCCTCGGCCATGCCAAGGCCGATGCCGCCGTTGCCGCCGGTGACAAGCGCGGCCTTGCCGGTGAGGTCGAAAGGCTTGAACGCCATGCTGGGATCTCCCTTAGGCCTCACCATGGCGGTGAGGATCGGCGGCGGTCAACCGCCACCCGCCGCGGGCTCGGCTCAACTTGACGGGCGCGGGCGCCTTCCCCTATATCGCCCGCTCTTCGCGCGCCGGCGCGAGCATTCCTGGAAAGCGCCATGTCCCGCCGTTGCGAACTCACCGGCGTCGGTCCGATGACCGGCCACCACGTGAGCCACTCGAACATCAAGTCCAAGCGGCGCTTCCTGCCGGCGCTGAGCCCGGCGACCGTGCATTCCGAAGCCCTCGGCCAGAAGTTCCGGCTGCGCATCACCAACGCCGCCCTTCGCACCCTGGATTTCCGCGGCGGCCTCGATCCGTTCCTGATGAAGGCGCGCGACGAGGACTTGTCGATGCGGGCGCTCAAGATCAAGCGTCAGCTCAAGGCGAAGCTCGCGAGCTGAGCTCGGGAGCGCGTTCCGTAAAAGTGGGAAATACTTTTGCGATGAGAACGCGCTCAAACCTTGAGTTGTCGAGCACGATTCAACGTTCAGACGGCTCCGCCTGATCACATCGTGCGCTCTACCAGGCGGGCGTCCGCCTCCCGCACATCGACGCATCCCGTCAGCGACATCGCCACCCGCAGTTCGTCCTTCAGGATACGCAGCACATGGGCGACGCCGGCCTCGCCGCGGGCGCCGAGGGCGAAGGCCCAGGCCCGGCCGACGAGGCAGGCCCTGGCCCCCAACGCGAGCGCGCGAAGGACGTCAAGGCCCGAGCGGACACCGCCGTCCATCAGCACCGCCAGCTCGCTTCCCGCCGCCTCGGCGATGGCCGGCAGGGCGGCGATGCCGGAGAGCGCGCCGTCGAGCTGACGCCCGCCGTGATTGGAGACCACCACGCCGTCGGCCCCCAGCCGCACCGCCTCGCGGGCGTCCTCGGCGTCAAGCACGCCCTTGATGACCAACGGCCCCGGCCAGCGCTCGCGGACCCAGTCGAGGTCTTTCCAGGTGACCGAGGGATCGAAATTGCGGCCGATCCAGCCCCAGAACTGGGTGAGCGATTTCAGGTCCGGGGCCACGGCGGCAAGGTTGCCGGGGGTATGCGGCCGGCCGTGCAGCCACACGTCCCACATCCAGCCGGGGTGAGTGAGGCCGTCCCGCGCCTGGGCGAGGCGGGCGGCGAAGGTGTCGGCGGTCATGCCGTTGCGGGCGTCTCGGTAGCGCGAGCCCGGCGTCGGCAGGTCGACGGTGAATACCAGGACCGGCGAGGCCGCCGCCCGCGCCCGGGCCAGCATATCGTCCATGAAGCCGCGGTCGCGGATCATGTAGAGCTGGAACCAGGGCGGCGTGGCCGCCGCCGCCACCTCCTCGACCGAGCAGACGCCGACCGTGGAGAGAATGAACGGCAGCCCGGCCGCCTCGGCCGCCCGCGCCGCCTGGATCTCGCCGCGCCGGCCGTACATGCCGGCGATGCCGATCGGCGCCAGGGCGACGGGCATGGCCAGCGTCTGGCCGAAGAGCTCGATGCCCATCGACAGCCTGGAGACATCGCGCAGCACCCGCTGGCGCAGGCTGATGGCCTGCAGGTCGGCGACATTGGCCGCCAGGGTGGCCTCGGCGTAGGAGCCGCCGTCGATGTAGTCGAACAACACCTTGGGCAGCCGCGCGCGCGCCGCCAGGCGATAGTCTGCGACGTTGACCGGCCTCATCCTGCTTCGCTCCCGCGGAGCTTCGCAGGACAGGTCATGCCTGGTTTTTGCGAAGCAGCGAGGAGGGCTCGCCCTCCGAAACCTTGGCGCAGGAGGGTCACGCCGGCTCCCTGACCTTCTTGGTCGGCCGGGGAGACCCCTGGACGCTCGGCGGCGGCTCCAGCAGCGAGGCGGCGGCGCGGGTGACGCTCCTCGGCTGTTCCTCGAAGAGGGCCGCCAGCTGCTCGGTGATCGCCCCACCCAGCTGCTCGACATCGACGATGGTCACCGCCCGCCGGTAATAGCGGGTGACGTCGTGGCCGATGCCGATGGCGATCAGCTCCACCGGACTTTTGGCCTGGATCTCGGCAATCACCCGCCGCAGGTGCCGTTCGAGGTAGTGGCCGGAGTTCACCGACAGGGTGGAGTCGTCCACCGGCGCGCCGTCGGAGATGACCATCAGGATCTTGCGCTGCTCGGTCCGCCACAGCAGGCGCTGATGGGCCCACATCAGGGCTTCGCCGTCGATGTTCTCCTTCAGCAGGCCTTCGCGCATCATCAGGCCGAGGTTCTTGCGCGCCCGCCGCCAGGGCGCGTCGGCGGCCTTGTAGATGATGTGACGCAGATCGTTCAGGCGCCCCGGCGACGGCGGCTTGCCGGCCTTCAGCCAGTCGTCCCGCGAGGCGCCGCCCTTCCAGGCGCGCGTGGTGAAGCCGAGGATCTCGACCTTGACGCTGCAGCGCTCGAGGGTGCGGGCGAGGATGTCGGCGCACACCGCCGCGACCATGATCGGCCGGCCGCGCATGGACCCGGAATTGTCGATCAGAAGGGTCACCACCGTGTCGCGGAACTCGGTGTCCTCCTCCTGCTTGAAGGAGAGCGGCGCGGTGGGATCGACGATCACGCGGGTGAGGCGGGCGACGTCGAGCAGGCCTTCCTCGAGGTCGAAGCTCCAGGCGCGGCTCTGCTGCGCCATGAGCTTGCGCTGCAGCCGGTTGGCCAGGCGCGAGACGACGTTGGAGAGGTTGGTCAGCTGCTGATCGAGATAGGCCCGCAGGCGCGTCAGCTCTTCCGGGTCGCACAGCTCTTCGGCGGAAATGATCTCGTCGTGCTCGGCGGTGAACACCTTGTAGACCGGCTCGGCCTTGCCGGAATCCTTCAGGTCCGGGCGCGCGGGCCGTTCACCGTCGGCGACATCCGACTCCTCGTCGGAGTCGGCGGCGTCGTCGCTGTCGGAGAGTTCGGCCTCGGCCATGTCGCTCTCGCTTTCGGAAAGCTCCGACTCTTCGGCCGCCGAGCCCTGAGCCGACTGTTCCTCGCTCTCGCCCTCGCCCGAGGCCTCTGGTTCGCCTTCCTGGCCCTCGTCCTCCTGGGCGTCCTGCTCGGGCGCATCGGAAAGGTCGTCGCCGAAATTGAGATCGCGCACCACAGCCCGGGCGATGCGGGCGAAGGCCGCCTGGTCTTCCACCGTCCCGGTCAGGCGATCGAGATCGGGTCCGGCCTGGCCCTCGATCTGTTCACGGA
The DNA here is from genome assembly GCA_036491275.1 of Caulobacteraceae bacterium. GTDB lineage: Bacteria > Pseudomonadota > Alphaproteobacteria > Caulobacterales > Caulobacteraceae > Acaudatibacter. The sequence goes on along the minus strand of DASXCH010000143.1, from coordinate 6,251 downwards.
AGGCGTCGACCAGGGCCTTGGCGGCCGGCGGCGGCGGCTCTCCGGTCAGGCGTTCGCGCGCCAGCAGGGCGACGATGTCGGCCATGGGCGCGGCGGCGCGGTCGATCAGGTGATTGTAGCCCTTGCGCAGGGCGCCGTGTTCGAGGACCGCGGCCAGGTTGTCCTTTACGCCGGCCAGGGCGTTGGCGCCGATGGCTTCGATCCGGGCCTGCTCCAGGGCGTCGTAGATCTGTGCGCCCTCGACCGACTTGGGCTTGCCGCGGGCGTGGACAACGCCGTCGTGATGGGCCACGCGCAGGGCCAGCTGGTCGGCGAGGCCGCGGATGCGGCTGGCCTCGGGGCCCGAAAGCTCGCGTGGCGGATGGGGCAGGATGGCGCGGTGGCCCGTGAGCGCCGGGCCGTCGCCCGAGAACACCACTTCCAGGTCCGGCTGTTCGGCCAGCGACCGCGCGGCGTGGGCCAGCGCGCGCTTGAAGACCTCCGAAGGGGTTTCCCTCTGCGACATGGCCGGCAGTCTTAGGCGGGGCGGGGAGGCTTAGGAAGGGGCCGTTCAGGCGACGCGCTTGGGAGCCTCGAGCGCGAGCTGTGCGATGTATCCCGACCGGCTCTGGCCAGCCGCCCCGGCCTGGGCGTCGAGCCGCTTCAGCACGCGGCGGGGAAGGGTAATGTTGACGCGCTCGACGCGATCGTCGAGCAGGGCTGGATCGAGCGTGATGACGCCGATCAGCCAGCCGGCGTAGTCGGGATTGCGCCGAACGGCGTCGAGTCCGGAGGGCGAGGGCACGTCGCCGCCAGCGTCCAGGGTGGCGTCGATCCATGCGGCCGCGGCCTCCTCGACCCCCGCCAGCGCCTCATCGAGCGTGTCGCCTGCGGAGAAACAGCCGGGAAGGTCGGGCGCCACCACGCCGAACGCGGTGGTCTCGTCTCCAGGTTCGATGGCGATGGGATAGCGAAGGCTCATAGTGCCGCCTGTTTGCGGATCGCCCTGACCAGACCCAACCCGAGATTCTTCTTCGGGTGCGGGACGACCACGTGGCCCGGCCGATCCGGATGGCGGAAAACGTGGTGCGAGCCGCGGATCCGGTCCAGGACCCAGCCCGCCAACTGGATCTGTCGGATCACATCCGCGCTTCTCACGTGCGCATTATACACACATACGCGATCAATTCAAACGCTTTAAGCGTCTGCGTAAATAAACAACACGGATGGACACAGGACTAAACGGAAGGACGGGATGAGAAGAACGCGCGCGATTGGCGCGCAAGAGCGTCAAACACCTCCGCTCATCCTGGACGAGCCGCGTGTAGCGGCGAGATCCAGGACCCAGCTGCTTTATCGTGAGGCTCGGGGTGTCAGAAAACGCCTGGGTCCTTGATGACCGCGCTACACGCTCGGTCTCCAGGATGAGCGGAGTGTGTTGAGACCCATCTGCGGAAAATCAATTTGCGCAGGCGTGCCAGCGCAAGCCGACCCTGATGGGCTCTGGACGGCGTAATTCATCTCGCCCGCAGGGCGCTCACCGATGTGTCGCCACCCATGCCCGACCCTCGTCGCGGACGAGGCTGACGAGGTTGCCCATGGCGAGGTTGGCGTCGATCAGGTGCAGGCCCCAGTCCGGCATGACGTGGCCGCCGAAAACCACGTCGCCGTTGATGTCGCGGGTCCGCCCGCCGGTCTCGTCGGGCCTGATGGCGATGCCCAGGTAGTTGAACCCGTCGCTGGACTCGCACTTGGCCCACAGCATGCCGGGCAGGCTGACGAACGGCGTGGTGATCGTCACGCCCTTGGACCAGTCGGGCGGCGGCTGCTGGCCCGGCGCGATCATGCTCGTGCCGGAGGCCATGTACGAATGCAGCTCGCCCTCGCCGCCGGACAGGCTCGCCGGATTGACGCAGGCCGCGACGAAACCGGCGCCAGGGGTGTTCGGCTTGCCGAAGCGGGAATTGGCCGGCGGCGGGCTGGTCTCGCGGAACGAGGCATAGGCGATCGCGCAGCCGGTCTGGGTGTCCGAATGGCAAAGCGGAATGGACTTGAAGTCGCCGCCGACGTCCTTGCCGTCGGGCACGGCGAGCCGCGCCCCCATCAGGATGGCCGAAATCAGCAGCTTCCGGGCCGGCTTGCCGTCGATCTCGCGCTTGATCAGCTCGGTCAGCATGCCCGAGCCCTGCGAATGGCCGATCAGGACCACGCCGCGGCCATGGTTCTCGTGCGCCAGGTAATAGTTCCAGGCGTCGCGCACGTCGTCATAAGGCGTGGTCGGCCGCTGGCCGGTCGATCCCGGCAGGGGATGTCCGGTCATGAAGCCCACCAGCGCGGTGAGCGTGAATTGCCGATAGAGCGGCGCGAACTGGCGGCAGGAGGCCCCGAAGCGGGCGAACTGCTGCTCCACCACGCGGGTCTCGGCCGTCTCCCGGTTCATGGTCGCCAGGACGCCCGGATCGGTGGAGACGGTGGGATAGACGTAGAAGCAGTCGATCGCCGGATGCGGGTCGGGCTTGTAGGTTTCGACGCGCGTCGCGCCGCCCTCGGCGACGACCGTGGTGGTGAGGTCGACGTCACAGGCGTTGGGCGTCGCGCCCGGCCAGCACAGCCAGTCGGCCTTGTCGGCGTAGTCGTTCGGCGCGAGAGGCGGCGCCGGCTGCGGCGCCGCCGGGGTCTGGGCGGCCGCCATATGGGCCAGGCTCAGCGAACAGGCCGCCGTCGCGGCCGCCAGGACTCGAAGCTTCATGACGCCCCCCTTCAGACCTCCCCGATCACACCACTTTCACGCGCGCCGCGCTCTCGGGCAGGTCGCCGCCGAAGGCGCGCTGATAAAACTCCGCGACCGTCGGGCGCTCCAGCTCGTCGCACTTGTTTAGGAAGGTCATGCGGAAGGCCAGAGCCAGGTCGCCGGCGAAGATATCGGCGTTCTGCGCCCAGGTGATCACCGTGCGCGGGCTCATCACCGTGGAGATGTCGCCGTTCATGAAGGCGTTGCGGGTCATGTCGGCCACCCGGACCATGGCGGCGATCTTCCGCCGTCCCTCGGGTGTCTTGTAGCTGGGCGCCTTGGCCAGCACGATCTCGGCCTCGACGTCGTGGGCCAGGTAGTTGAGCGTGGCGACGATCGACCAGCGATCCATCTGGCCCTGATTGATCTGCTGGGTGCCGTGATAGAGGCCGGTGGTGTCGCCGAGACCGATGGTGTTGGTGGTCGAGAACAGCCGGAAAAACGGATTGGGCCGGATGACCCGATTCTGGTCGAGCAGGGTGAGCTTGCCCTGCGCCTCCAGCACGCGCTGGATGACGAACATCACGTCCGGCCGGCCGGCGTCGTATTCGTCGAACGCCAGGGCCATCGGCCGCTGCAGGCACCAGGGCAGCATGCCCTCGCGGAACTCGGTCACCTGCTTGCCGTCACGCAGAACGATGGCGTCCTTGCCCACCAGATCGATGCGGCTGATGTGGCTGTCGAGATTGACCCGGATCATCGGCCAGTTGAGCCGCGCCGCGACCTGCTCGATGTGGGTGGACTTGCCGGTGCCGTGATAGCCCTGGATCATCACCCGCCGGTCGTGGGCGAAGCCGGCGCAGATGGCGAGCGTCGTCTGCGGATCGAAACGGTAGGCGTCGTCCAGGTCCGGCACGTGGCTGTCGCGCTCGGAAAAGGCCGGGACCAGCATCTCTGAATCGACGCCGAAGGTCTCCTTGATGGAGACCAGCCGGTTGGGCTTCAGCGTCAGCAGCGGATCCGCTACGGTTTCGGTGACGACGGGCATGGCGATGCTCACTAGAATAAGCCTCGGGCCGACGCAAACAGGCGTTCGGAATTGGGCGATAAGGCCCGGCCTCGACCCTAAAGCGAGCTTGGCTTTTCGCAGGGTCTTGTAGGCGCGGATCACCCGCTGGAGCTTGTGCTCGGCCGAGCGGTCGCCGCCATTGCCGTCGGGGGTAATCCGGGGGGTAATCCGGGGACACAATACCTATCGGACCGCGTCATTCGGCTTCGGGCCGGGCTTGCGGCGCGCGAACTGCGGCCGAGGCTCTGCTCCAGCGAGGCGATGAAGGCGGCGGACCCCAGCGGACGGCCGGTGCGCTCGCCGGCGCGCAGGGCCTCCCGCTCGTCCTCGCCCAAGCCGCCGGCGAGGAAGGCGGACCAGTCGGGCGCCTGGTCCAGCAGTGGCTGGCCCCCGACCAGGCCGTCGTCGCGGCCGGCCAGGTGGGCGCGCGCGCTCGACCACGGCCACGCCTCGGCGGCGCCGGCCAGTCTCGCGCGCACCGGCTCGAACATCTGGAAAAGCTGCGGATAGGGCACGGGCGCTTGGTCGCGGTGCGGGCGAGGATCGCCAAGACGGCGAGACGGGCCGCCGGTATGAGGCTGGGATAGAACGGGAGGGGAATATTGCTCCTGTCACGTTATTTCCATGTCACGTTATTTCCAAGAACCTTAGACTGGGCGAGAACCGAGCTGCCGATGTCCAATCCCCAGCTAATCCCGCAAACTGGCGGGAATTTCTCCGCACCAGTGATAATTGCCGGTGCGGGACCCGTTGGTCTCGCATTGGCCCTCGCCCTTGCGCGCGCCGGCGTTGAGTCGATTATCCTGGAGAAGAATGATCGTCCCGAGCCCTATTCGCGTGCCATCCTTATTCCCGCTCGAACGCTCGATGCTTTTCAGGGCTGGGGAATGCTCGATGCTGTTATGCGTGAGGGCATTTTCTCCCCTCTCTTGCAGGTCTATGCCTGCAGAATCGGGGGCTGTGGCCATCAGCATCGACTTCAGCGAAATCAGAGAACTGACCGCCAATTCCGGTTTTCTGTTCCTGCCGCAGGATCGAACAGAGGCGCACCTCTTCCAGGCGTTGCAGTCTACAGGTCGTTCCCAGCTTCGCTTCGGTACCTCAGTCTCAAGTTTTGTTGAAGATCAACTCGGCGTTACCGTCGAGGCGCTAGAAGGCAATTTGAGTCGGACCCTCACATGCCAGTATTTGATCGGATGTGACGGCGGCCACAGCTCAGTGCGTCAACATCTTGAGGTCGAACTTGTTGGTAAAACATACAAGACGCGCGTCTTGATCGCTGATGTTGCTTTCAAAGATGATGTCTCGCTTCCGACGCCAAGAATCGCGCTCAGGGCAAGAGGCCCATTGGTGATGCTCCGATTTGACAAGTCACGTTGGCGCATCGTCGGAACCGTCAGGCCGAATGAGGGCGACGACCATGCAACGTCCCCGGTAGGAGTCGCCAAGCGCGTTCGCCAATTGGCGGGTGATCGGCAGTTCGATCTATTATGGTCAAGCACGTTTCAAATTCACAGCCGTGTCGCAATGCGGTTTCGCTCAAACCGAATTTTCCTAGCCGGCGACGCGGCGCATCTGAGCAGCCCCGCTGGCGGTATGGGAATGAACAGCGGCATCGAAGATGCCAACAATCTTGCTTGGAAGATCTCGGCGGTATTATCCGGGGCCAGCGCGTCGCTGCTTGATTCGTACGAAGCCGAACGTCGGTACGCCGTCGTGCACGACGTCGAGCAGACATCGGATATTGCGAGCAATACTCTGTACTTTGCTCCTTATCGTGTTCGCCAGCTTTTTATGGTGCTGTTCGCTTTGGCCATGAGGATTCGTCCGATACGCCGGCAGATTTTGATGGCGATGAGCATGCTCGCGACACGTTATCCGAGGTCAGAGTTCATTTGCGGCGATCTTCGTTGGGCTGGCCGTCTCGCGCCGGACTGCGATATCAGCACGGGAGCGGCGCCTACGCGCTTGTTCACCGGCCGGCGCGGCAAATTCTTCGCCATCTGCCACGCAGTAGCGCCACCGCCCAAATGCCCGCTCGCAACCGTCGAGATTCCCGTGGTCGATGAGCCGGCCTTTCGACGTGCCTGGAATGTAAATAGGCCTTTCGCCGCGATCGTCCGTCCGGATGGATTCACCGCCTGGGCAAAGCTACGGCCGACCCCGGGAGACATCCAGAACGCCGCGAGCGCAATCGCGAAGTGGGCCGGTTTGAACTAAGAACCTGACTCGAAAGCCTACACCCTGGGCAGTCGCCTGACGGCGAGCTGGATGTAGGCCAGGGTGATGAAGGCGGCGAGGGTGTCGGCGAGGTTCTGTAATCCGGATCGCGGTAGGGACGCTCATTACTGAGCGCCCCCCGCACAGAACCGGACGTGCGACTTTCCCGCATCCGGCTCCCACCTCGGGTGTCTGACGGCGAAGCGCTGGTGGGGCCAGGGATGGAGGATACGCGGCTTGGGGAGCCAGGCG
>DASXCH010000142.1:0-3236 GCA_036491275.1 Caulobacteraceae bacterium | reverse complement strand
CCGAGACCGGCGACAACACCACCGGCAAGATCACGCTCAACTGGAATGTGGATGACCACAACTTCCTCTACGCCTTCGTAGCCAGCGGCGCGAAGCCGGGCGGCCTGAACGTGGCTGTCTATAGCGCGGCGACCTTTAGCTTCCCCATACCGGGACCGTTCGGCCAGGAATATGTGTGGGACTATGAGATCGGCTGGAAGTCGAGCCTGTTCGACAACCACGTGCGCACGCAGATCGGCGGTTATTACAACAACTTCAAGCACTTCCAGGTCAGCCTGCCGATCCCCAACATCCCGACGCAGACAACTGAATACAACGTCCCCAACGCCACCGTCCTCTATGGCGTTGAGGCTTCGGTACAGGCCGTGTTTGGCGGCTTTAGTTTCGATGCCGACCTCGGTCTCGAGAAGAGCAGGATCGGTACGTTCTTCGTGGTGCTGCCCGGAACGGCAACGTTGCCGCTCCCCTGCAACTCCGCAACCGGCCCGGCGTCAGCCACCTGCATCAATTTGCAAGGACATCCGCAAACCTACGCGCCCGAGGTGACGTTCAACGTCGGCGCCCAGTATCGCTTCACGCTCGGATCCGGTGACACGATCACGCCGGCCATCAGCTTCTCACACATCTCCGATCAATGGGCGAGGGTGTTCGACATCACGGCGGCCGGAGATCATCTCGGGCCCCGCAACCTCCTGAACGCCTCGATCGCCTATGCTCACGGCCCGTGGACCTTCACGGCCTTTGGGACAAACCTGATGAACGACTTCTACGTGAGCTCAGTGGCCTCGCCGCTCGAGTTCCCTGGCAATCCGCGCCAATACGGCGTCAGCATCAATAGAACGTTCTGACGTCGAAGGCGTCGAGCGCGGGTCTGGACCCTTATAGACGGAGCGGCCCTGGCGCCGGAAAGGTTGGCGGAATGCCAGGGGGCGAAACGGCGAAGCGGGTTCGGCGGAGCAAGGCCGAGCAGCGCGCCGAGTCGCTGGAGCAGATTCTCGACGCGGCCGAATATCTGTTTTCCAAGAACGGCCTACACGGCGTGACCCTTCGCGACGTGGCCCAGCGGGTGGGCGTGCACACCACGCTGCTGCACTATTATTTCGACGACAAGCTCAGCCTGTTCGAAGCGGTGTTCGCGCGCCGGGCGGGCGTCACCAGCGGGCGGCGCATGGAGGCCATGGCCCGTTATGAGGCCGAGGCTGGCGACAAGCCCACCGTCGAGGGCGCGCTGCACGCCTTCCTCGACACCGACCTCGACCTCTATTTCGAGGGCGGCGAGGGGTGGATGAACTACGCCACCTTCGGGGCCCGCGTCAGCAACACGCCCGAGGGCGCGGTCCTCATGGACGTCCACTTCGATCCTGTCGTGCTCAAGCTGATCTCGATCCTCGAGCGGGCGCTGCCCGACACGCCCGAGGAAGACATCTTCTGGGGCTACCACTTCGTCACCGGCTCGCTGATGAACACCCTGGCGCGAACCGGACGCATCGACCGGCTGTCGAGCGGCCTGTGCCGCAGCGACGACTTCCCGGCGGTCAAGGCGCGGATGGCCAGGTTCATGGCTGCAGGCTTCCACGCGCTCAAGCGGGGGTAGAGCCGGGAATCAAGAACCGCCGGATTGTTCTGCCGCGATCAAGCCGCGGCTTGCGCCGGAACGAGGCCCAGGCGTTGGACGAAGGGATCGAAATCACGATCGCTGTAGAGCAGGACGTGGCCATCGACGATGCATCGCGTGGCAATCAGCGTATCGATGGTCTTTCGTACCGTGACGCCCAATGTTCGGAGGGCGCGAAAATTGCGCGCGGCCTGGATGGCGATATCTTCTCCGCCGATTTCGATCACCGCCATCGTCCGCAGCAATTGGAGCGCCCGTTCGAAGTCCCGATCCTTGTCGAAGCCCTGGAGGATCTCGGCCAGCATGAGATCGCCGATCGCGAGCGGCTCGGCGCCGAGCAGGTCGTCGAGCAAATCAGTCTGGGATGTGGCGGCGCCTCGGAAGTAGTCGATCCATACGCTGGAATCGACGACAATCACCGGTTCTTCCGCATCTCGTCCAGATCGCCGGACCATCTGAGCTTGCCGCGATAGCGCCGGATGTCCTCCTGCCGCCGCAGGCGCAGCAAGGTCTTGAGGCCCAGCTCGACGGCCTCCCGCTTGGTCTTGGCCCCGCTGACTCGCAGGACCTCCGCCATCAATTGATCCTCGATCACGATGTTGGTTCGCATGATGTGTATCCGCTTGCTTCCACATACACATAAGCGCTGCCTGGTGAGCGCGCAATCGCAGCCGGTTTGGAGTCCCTTTTTGCATCGCCGCTTCCAGCTTAAGCTGCGAACCATTCGATGCGGCCGGGCCGCGCCCGCCCGAGAAAACGCGGGGTCTTCGTGTGACGATCCGTCGAGAACCGGGGAAATGGCTCAAGAAGAAGTCGAAGGCGGGCGCTCGCGCCTTTCCGGTCGGAACGGTCGCCTTCTACGGTCCCGACGACCGCCGCGCGTCGAAGCTCGCCGCGGCGGTGATCCTCGGCGAAGGCGAAGAACCAGCTGATCTCCGCAGATGGTTCTCCCAAGAGGGCGACTTGCGCCGGGATGGCCAGGTGCTCGAGGAGGTCTCCGCCTTCTTCAAGGCTCATGGGGTGCGTTCGGTCGGCATGATCGACGGGATCATCGGCTGTCCGCACGAGGAAGGCGTGGATTATCCCGAGGGGGACGTTTGTCCCGCCTGCCCGTTCTGGGCCGACCGCGACCGCTGGACCGGTCTGCCGTTGACGTGAGGAGCCAATGGTCAAGCGCAGCAAGAGCTCCGACGAAGCCCAAACCGCTCCCCCCGACGCCGCGGCGAAACTGGTTGACTATTTCGCGGCGCAGCTCGCCGCCAGCCGCACCAGCAAAGCCGTCGATGCGGCTCAGGAGATCATGTTCGACGCGTTTGATTGCGAAGATTCCAGCAGACGCGTCAGCCTGGCGCGGAAGGCCATCGAGATTTCCCCCGACTGCGCCGACGCCTATGTTCTGCTCGCCGAAGAAACCGCGAAAAGCCCTGAGGAAGCCGCCGGACTCTACGCCCTGGGCGTCGCGGCCGGCGAGCGAGCGCTCGGGCCGGCCGCCGTCTCTTCGCAGGACCCGGGGCCGAATCCAGGCTGGCGGACACCCATTCCAGAGCGCCGGGTGTCATTTTCCAGGCCGGGGCCGCAGCTTCGACATAGGCCGCCGCCTCGTCTTTTCCACCCATGGTGA
>DASXCH010000141.1:0-2258 GCA_036491275.1 Caulobacteraceae bacterium | reverse complement strand
CAACACGTTCCGTCGTATTGGAAAGGTGCCGCCATCCGGCGACCGCGGCGACGCGGACGTGACCGAGCGACAAGGTGTGACGCGTCAGTCCAAAGCCGCCTGGCGATTGTCGATGGAGACTCCGTCGAAGCGCGACTCGGGGATTACGCGATCGATCATGACGATTGGCCGGGGAAAGTCTGAAATGGGTAATTCGAAATACATCGAGGGCGGACCGGTCGGAGCCAGGAGGACGCCCTCCACTCGATGCGCCGCCAAGAGACGAAGCGCCGACAGCTCTTTTGCTGGGTCGTGATCGGCTTCGCAGGCACAACCTCGAGCGTGACCCTGAAAGCGCTCGCAGAAGCCGGCGCTACCCAGGTCGAGCCCGGACACGGGCTGACAGGAACGACCCCGTTGCATGTGAGCGACGACCTGCCGGAGGCGCCGGCGGTTGTCTATCTGACGGAGGTTTCGCACCTCTCCGGAGGCGAAGCCTTCTGCTTCGGCGGCGGCCTCTACATTGACCCGGTCTTTCCTAACTATCAGGTCAAAGCGATCGTCGCCCGGGAGCCAAGAACGGACGACGCGGCGCTTCGCGCCGTCGAGATTCCTCCGCCCGATGCCGTCGACTATTACGGCATGATTGACGCTGCGGGGCCAACGAAGCCGGCGACCGGAGACAGCGTTGTTTTCGGATTCCGCCCGCAGGCCTTCGTCACACGTGCGTTCGTTGCTGGCGTCGCCGGACTTTCGACGGAAAAACCCGCCGTCGAGTCGATCTCTCACAGCTCAGGTGCGAAGGCCCACTGGCCGCGGTAAGCCGTGACATTGAGCGTGCCCGCGATGACGCCGATGGGCAGCGAGACCCACATAACCTGCTGCTTTGATTACCGCGCCCAACGCGAATCGAACTCTGTTTCCGTCGTGAAGGTGCGGACGGTGACCTGACCCCCATTTCTCATCGAGCCATAACGAGAGTCCGGAGTTGATCTGAACCTTATGATCGCCGCTGGCAAGAGGCCGGCGCGCGGAGTGGTCGGGGTTCGCAGCGCGCCGGCCGGCCTCTGCGCAGAGGGCGCGGGCGTATGCCGCTGGCGTGAGGTAAGCGAGGCTCGAGTGGGGCCGCACCTCGTTAAAGTCCCGCCGCCAGGCTTCCAGCTTGGCGCGGGCGTCCGCCAGGGAGCTGAACAGGGTCTCGTTCAGCAGTTCGTCGCGCAGCTTGCCGTTGAAGCTCTCGCTGAAGCCGTTCTGCTGGGGCTTGCCGGGGGCGATGTAATGCCAGCCGATCTTGCGCTGGTCGGCCCATTCCAGGATGGCGTTGGACGTCAGTTCCGTGCCGTTGTCGCTGACGATCGTCGCCGGCTTGCCGCGCCAGCCGATGATCGCGTCCAGCTCGCGCGCGACGCGTCGCCCGCCGATCGAGGTGTCGGCCACCAGCGCCAGACACTCGCGGGTGCAGTCGTCGTACACCTCCAGGATCCGGAACCGGCGCCCGTCGGTGAACTGGTCGGCGACGAAGTCGAGACTCCAGCGCTGGTTGGCGACCGCGGGTGTCTCTATCGGCCGCCGCGTTCCCATGGCCCGCTTGCGCCCGCCGCGCTGGCGAACCATCAGCCGCTCCTCGCGATACAGACGCTGAACGCGCTTTTTGTTGACCGCATGGCCCTCGCCCCGCAGCAGCACATGCAGCCGCCGATAGCCGAACCGCCGCCGCTCCTGGGCCAAGGCCTTCAGCCGCTCGCGAAGTTCGCCGTCATCCGGCCGCCGGGCCTGGTAGCGCACGCTGGCCCGATCGCCGTCGATCACCCGGCACGCCCGCCGCTGGCTCATCTCATAGGTCTGCTGCAGATAAGCCGCAGCCTCCCGATGCGCGGCGGGCGTCACCATTTTTTTCCGAGCAGGTCTTTCAACGCGACGTTGTCGAGCATGGCGTCCGCCAGCATCCGCTTGAGCTTGGCGTTCTCATCCTCCAGCGCCCTCAGGCGACGGGCCTCCGACACGTCCAGGCCGCCGAACTTTGCCTTCCACTTGTAGAATGTCGGCGAACTGAGCCCATGCTTGCGGCACAGCTCAGCCACCGGCACGCCCGTCTCCTGCTCGCGCAGGATCGCGATGATCTGCTCTTCCGTGAACTTGATCGCTTCATTCGTCCGTCCCTTCCTTGGGGCGGATTCTAATTATTCCTGGAGGAGTTTCAGGGGGTCACGTCACGGGACCGAGCGCGCTCGACGGGCGCTCTCCATATCGTTGGTGTGGATGGCATTGGTCAGCGGACG
>DASXCH010000140.1:0-21771 GCA_036491275.1 Caulobacteraceae bacterium | reverse complement strand
AAAGGCGATGTTCTCGAACAGGAGGTGTTCGAAACTGCCGTCGTCCTTCTTGGGCCCGAGACCGAGGGGCTTCAGCTCGGCGTCAACGCACAGGACGCGCGAGCAATAGAGGGCCGGCCGGTCGGCCGGGACCGCGGCCAGCGAGCCCATCGCGCGGGCGAGCTTCCTCACCGGCCAGACATCGTCTTGATCGCAGAAGGCATAGGCGTCGAAGCCCTCCGGCGTGGCCGCAAGCAGCGCCAGGAAGCTCATCGCCGGCCCAAGGTTCGGCGCCGCCCCGACGGCCGCCAGCGCCGGCCAGCGCGCGCCATGGGCGGCCAGGATCCGACGCGTGGCGTCGCTCGAGCCGTCGTCGCGGGCGAAGACTTCGACCTCGACATCCTCCTGGGCGGCGAGGCTCTCAAGCTGAGCCTCGAGAAACGCCGCGCCATTATAGGTCGAGAGCAGCACCGCAACGCGGGCGGTCACGGCTCGCGTTTCCTTATCCGCGCGTAGGTGTGGGCGGCGAAGGCCCGCGCCTCGGACGACATCGCGGCGCCGATGATAATGGTGGCGATGCAGATGACAGCCAGGCCGAAGAAGGCCTGTGGCCTCGAAACCTGGCCGAAGGGGATCAGGCGCGTGGCCGCCAGCAGGCCGGCGAGCACGCCGCCGCGAAGCCAGATTCCCACGTCGAGGCCGCGCCGTTCCTCGGCCGACAGCAGGCTCCGGTGGATCACCGGGACCCAGACGATGAGATAGAGCGCGTTGCCGGCCAGCCAGACCGCGCCGGTTCCCACCGGTCCGAAGGCGAACGCGGCCCACACCGCCGCCGGGACCCAGACAACGGCGATGGCGATATTGCCGATGACATGCAGGCGCACCCGCCCCTGGGCATACTGCAGCAGGAACGGCACATAGAGGAAGGCCGAGATCGCGCCGCCGGCGGCATAGAGCGTGAGGATCGGGGCCAGATGGGCGGCTGCATCGGCGCGGCCGGTCCAGGCCCAGATCACCCAATCCGGATGGGTGGCGATCGTGCCGGCGACGCCCACCGAAAGGCTGAGGATCAACGCCAGGGCCAGGCGATAGACCTGGATGAAATCCTTGCGGCGATCCTGCGCCATCAAGCCGGTCAGCCGGGGCTGGAAGGCCTGGACGAACGGCGGCACCACCAGGGTGATGCCCGCGGCCACCTGCATGACCAGGCCGAAGAGGCCATAGTCCGACAGCGGCAGGGCGTGCGAGAGGGCAAGGCGGTCGGCCTGGCTGATCAGGGTGGTGGCGGCCGAAGCCAGTGTGAGGCCGAGGGCGAAGCGGAACTGGAGGGTGAGCCGCCGCCAGGCGGGCCTGACGCCTTCCGGCGGCCGCGGCAAGGCCCGAGCCAGCAGCCATCGGCTCACTCCGGCCTCCAGGGCCGTGAAGATGGCCTGCACCGCGAAGAAGGCGATCGGCGAGCGCGAGAGGCGGAAGAGGACGGCGAGAGCGACGCCGTAACGGATCACCACCGTCGAGGCGGCGATCAGGTTGACCGTGTTCTGACGCTCCAGGCCGACCAGCGCCGACTGATAGAGCCCGTTGAGCCAGCGGAACACCAGCACCACCGCGATCAGGCGGAGGCACTCGGTGACCTGGGCCAGACCCAGGGTCGCGCTGTGCAGCCAATGGACCGATAGCCATGGACTCATCAGCGCCAGGGCGGCGCCGCCGGTCAGGCCGCCGGCGATGAAGATGATTTCGGCGGCCGCCAGCAGACCGGACGCATCGGCGGCGGCCATGGTCCCGGCGCGGAAACGCGACAGCTGCCTCGCCAGAGTCGGCGAGACACCGAAGTCGAAGATCAGGCTCCAGGCCTGCAGCACGATGAAGAAGGTGACCAGGCCATAGGCTTCCTCCCCCATCAGCTTGAGCAGCAGGGGCGTGGCCAGCACATTGACCAGGGCGACCAGGAAGTGGGCGCCGATGCCGAAGCCCAGGGTTCGGCCGATCCCGGCTATGGGCGCGGCCCTGGGAAGGGCGGGCGAGCCTTCGCCGTCCGCCGCGAGGTCGAGCTCAGCCAACGGGCTTGATACGGACGCCGCCGATGCGAACCGCGCCTTCGGAGATGACAAGCCCGGCGCGCGCCGCCCGTTCAAGCGCGGCGGCCGGGTCCCTCACCTGCAGTTCGATCTCGGCGATCTCAGTGCGATCCTCCGGTCCCTCCGCAAAGCGCAGCTCGCCGCGATCGAGGGGCAGCCGCAGCGGCGCCGCCAGCGGGCGTCCGAGGAGGCGCGAGTACAGGCCCGCAAGGCCCGCCGGATCGGCGCTGGTCAGGGTCGCGGCGGTAAGATCCAGGACCTCGGGGGCCACGGCGTCGCGCCAGTCCCGGCCGGCGGGCTGCCAGTCGCCGAACGGCTCGAGCGGGTTTGGCGCCGTCCGCTGCTCGTCGACCGAGACGAGGACTCCCCCGAAATCGGCCGGGTGGAAGTGCGCCGCGCGGTATCTGGGGCCCTCGATGTCGTCCACCACCCGCACGCCATGGCCGGTGATGCGGGCTCGCTCCACGGCCGCATCCCCCACCTGCAGGATCAGCATGTAGCCGGTGTCTCCGCCGCGGCGGGCGAGGAACCGCGCGGCCGAGGCGTCGGGCCTCACCGGCGCCAGCACCTCGATGAACCCGGTTCCCGCTGGCAGCACGGCGTTCTGGAGGCCGTAGTGGATGATGGCGGGATCGCGGTAGGCGATCTTCAGGCCGAACGCCGCGTTCAGGTCCCCCGAGACAGCGTCGACATCCCGGCAGGCGATCGCGATCTGTCTGAGGCGCATGGCGGATCCGTGAACTGTGCGGCCGGAAGCTTACGGCCCGCCGCCGCCGAAGGCGAGACGATCAAGCCTCCGAACGCTCCGGCGCATGGATGAACTGCGCCTCGTTGCCGCCGATGATGGCCAGCAGGAAGCCGCCGAGGATCGTCTGGGCGCCGAGGCTGAGAAGGACCGCTCCCAACACCACCGGATAGACGGAATCGGCGTGGGTCAGCTGTTTGCTGTTCCACGCCGCGAACATCGCCGCCAAGTCCGCCACGCCCAGAAGCGCGATCACCGCACCGCTGGTGATCATGGTCTCGAGGTTGAGCCAGCTGGCCAGGCGCATGAACAGGGGCGGCGGCTTGCGATAGCCCTGCTGCACGCCGTGCAGGTGGCTGGCGAGCGCCAGGATCAGGGTGATGTGGCCGACGGCGACGAGGGCGCCGCCGAGGATGTCCCAGTTGTTGCCGTAGAAGAACTCGCTATGGCGCGCGACCAGGAAGTGAACGCCGGACGTGACGAGGATGAACACGCCCACCGCGAAGAACAGCGCGCCGGGCAGGGCGAACAGCCACGCCGGACTCAGCATGAACAGATAGCGCAGGTGCCGCCAGCCATCGCGCCAGGGGCGCAGGTGCGGCGGCCGATCGCGAAGATCGCGCGACAGGGTCGCCGGGCGCTCGACGATGGTCTCCCCCTTCAACGCGGCCTTGATCACCATTTCGCTGGCGAATTCCATGCCCGTGCCGGTCAGATCGAGGCGCTCGAAACAATCCTTCGTCAAGGCCCGCAGGCCGCAGTGGGCGTCGCTCACGCCCGCCCGGAATAGCAGGTTGAGGATGCCGGTGAGCAGGGGATTGCCGATGTAGCGGTTCTTCCACGGCATGGCGCCGGGCTTGATCCCGCCCTTGAAGCGCGAGCCCATGCAGAGATCGGCGCCGTCGACCAGGGCGCCCACCATCGCCGCCGCCTCGCGGAAGTCATAGCTGCCGTCGGCGTCGCCCATGACCAGGTACCGACCGCGGGCGGCGCGGAAGCCGCCGATCAGCGCCGCGCCGTAGCCTTTGAGCGGAACGTCGATGACATCGACGCCCAGGCTGCGCGCCAGGGCCTGGCTGCCATCGGTGCTGCCGTTGTCGCCGAGGATGATCTCGGAGGCGAGGCCGTAGCGCGCCTGGATCTCGGCCTCGGCCTCGCGGATCGACGCGACACAATGGGCCAGGGACCGCGCCTCGTTCAGGCACGGCATGACGAAGGTGACGGCGATCTCGCCGGCTTCGCTCAAGTCCCCTCCAGAGCTGGCCTACTGGTAGCCGGCTCTGTAGGCGAAGGCGATGAGATCGGCCAGCGGCCTTGGCCACAGGCGCCGGAAGATGGCTTTGTCCTCGGCCCGGCGGACGCCCTCACGCGTCAGGGTCGCGGTGGCGGTGAGCTGGTTGTGCCGCCGCCCGACCAGGCGCTCGCGCGTGCGCACGAACCGAGCGCCGCCATCCAGGAGGCGAAGCCACGCGTCCCAATCGAGATTGGAGCGGAAGGCGTCGGAAAAGGCGAAATCTCCGAGTCGTTCGCGGTCGAAGGTCACCGACGAACAGGGCAAGGGATTGCCGAGCGACAGGAACGATTTCAGACGCTTGGGTGTGGGCGCCTGGGCCGATCCCAGGATCGCGCCCTCCAGCGCATGCTTGGCGAAGCTGATCGGTGAGCGGCGCCGGGCGCCGTGATCGTCGATCTCATCATAGCCGGTGAAGGCCAGGACCGCATTTTCGCTCGCCTCCAGCAGATCGAGGCTGCGCGCCAGGAATGCTGGAAGATAGACATCGTCCTGGTGGGCCAGGGTCACCTGCCGGGCGTCGGCCGCCCTGAGGGCGAAGTTCCAGTCGGCGGCGATGCCGGCCCGCTCCGGATTGACGATCACCGACACGCCGGCCCTCTTCCCGGCCCCACGGATATAGTCAGACGGCGTCGAGGTGGTGATCACGGCCTGGGACCGACGGCTCTGGACCGCGATCGAGGCCAGGCAATGGGGCAGGAACGGCGAGTCGCCATAGGCCATGACGACGAAGGTGTGATCGGCGTGGGCCATCAGGCAGAGGCCGCGCGTGCGCTCGCCCGCCCCGCCGCCACCGCCAGCCAGATCGCTGGCGCGACGATCAGGGCGCCGAGGAAGTAGGGGCCGTTCACGGTCAGAAGGGCGAAGACAAGGCTGGCCGCCTGCGGGCCCAGCACCCGCGAGAGGGCGCTGGCGGCGTTGTTGAGGCCCATGATCTGGCCCTGATTTCCCTGGCCGATGGCGCGGGAAAGCAGCGCGCCCGCATTCGGAAAGGCGACCGAAGCCGAGAGCGCGGTCATGGCCATCAAGGCATAGGTCTCCCAACCGCCGTTGCCGAACGGCTGCAGGGACATGGCGATGACGGTCCCGACCATGCCGATCGCCAGCATGCGCGCCTCTCCGAAGCGCCGCGACAGGACGCCGGTCAGCAGAAACTGGGTCGGCGACGACACGAGGCCCGAGATGCCGAAACAGATCCCAACCTGGCTGGGTTGCCACGCGAACCGGGCATGCGCCCACAGGCCGAAGACCGATTCGATGCCGTTGAAGGCGAAGCCGACGAGAAAGGTCAGCAGCACCAGAGGGCCGATCACCGGATGCCGCGCCACGACGCCCATGGCGGCCCAGCGGCTCAACGCCTGGGCCTCGCTCGGTCGCCGGTCCCGGCTCTCGCGAACGGCCAGCATGATTCCGATGGCCGAGCAGAAGGCCAGGCCCGAGGCCGCCAGCAGCGGGATGTGGAAGCCGATCGTGCCGGCTGAGGGTTTGGCCAATACGCCGCCGACGAAGGGCCCGAGGATGAAGCCGATGTTATAGGCCGCGCCCAGGCGCGCCATCCGCCCCGCCAGATGCTCGCTCGGGGTGACGTCGGCGATGTAGCCCTGGACCACCGAGCCGTTGCCGGCCGCCATGCCGCCGCAGAAGCGGATCAGCACCGCCAGCCAGATGGTGGGGGCGAAGGCCAGCAGGCCATAGCAGGCGCAGTTGGCGAGCACGGTCGAGATCAGGATCGGCTTGCGGCCGATGCGGTCGCTGAGCCGTCCCCAGAACGGCTCGCCGATGAACGAGCCCATGGAATAGGCGCTGAACACCAGGGCGATCTGCCAGGCCTGGGCGTGGAACGAGGCGCCATAGAACGGCAGCAGAGGCACGACGATGCCAAAGCCGAGGATGTTGATGAACATCACCGACAGCAAGGTGTACATGGCCACGGCGGAGCGCCGGGCCGCCCTGTCTGGCGCCTCCTGGGTCATGGGCGCGTGATTAGGACCGCCGGTTAATCCTAGCAACAGGCGAGCTGGACAAGACGGAGGGGGCTGGATGGCTGACCAGGTTGTGGAGTTCTTCTTCGACTGCTCGAGTCCGTGGACCTATCTGGCGTTCGAGAATATCCAGCCGCTGGCCGCGGAAGTCGGCGCGCGCATCGCCTGGCGCCCGTTCCTGGTCGGCGGCGTCTTCAACACCATCAATCCCAGCGTCTATCAGAGCCGGGCGACGCCGGTGCCGGCCAAGGCCCGTTACATGCTCAAGGACGTCCAGGATTGGGCGCGCCACGCGGGCCTGCGGATCCGCTTCCCGCCCACCGTCTTTCCGGTAAACAGCGTCAAGGCCATGCGCGCCTGTCTGGTCCTCGAGCCGGAGGGCCGCCTCGTCGCCTTCGCCCGCGCCGTCTTCGAAGCCTATTGGAGCGACGACCAGGACATCTCGCAGGACGAGGTGCTTCTCGCGATCTGCGACGAAGTCGGCGTCGACCAGAGCGTGCTCGAAAAAGCGGCCATGCCGGAGATCAAGGACAGACTGAGGGCCAACACCGACGAACTCGTCGCCCGCGGCGGCTTCGGCTCGCCGACCATGTTCGTCGCCGGCGAGGACATGTACTTCGGCAACGACCGCCTGCCCCTCGTCCGCGCCGCTCTGCTCCGAGCCTAGCGTCGGCGATCTGGACCGGAGGGTCCGGCGTCGATCGCCTCGAACGACAGCCCTCGTTTCGCGCGCCACGAGCGCGGCAGCCGCGCCTTTCATATTCCAGCCTTGCTAGAAAGACGGGGCCGTGACGCTGCCAAGAACAAGGCTTTCCTCGCCCCGCACGTAATCGACTGAAGACGCCAGACGCTCGCCAGGACGCGCGCAAATTCGACGTCGAGATGTCGCACACTGATCCGTGCGGCGGAGGCCACCCAAATTGCGCGGCGACCCACAAAACCTAACACTGACTGCCTATTGCCACCAATGACCCCGCTTGATGTAGGACGACTCAGGCCGAGAGCCTGTGATCCCGCTTTGAGTCTCGGTTGGAATCTCCCTTTGGCTCCGCTCCATCAACAATAATAGTTATCATGATAATACAACGATATAACTCAGCCTTGGCGGTCAGGTTTCCGGAATTTCGAAGCCATTTGAAGCGGCCGGTTGCGAACGACACCGGTGTCTGATAATAAAACGAACGTCGTATGATGAAGCGGGGTCAAAGCTCGCCAGCGTCGACGGGAGAATCGCCATGGGAGGGATGCCTTGAGGGCTCGGTTATCGATCATCGCGCCGCTGACGTTGGGAGCCTGCCTCGCCGCGCCCGCCTACGCCCAGACAATCGCCCAGCAAGGTCAAGGGACGGCGACAGCGGCCCAGGGCTCATCGGGCTCGACGACCGCCCTGAGCGAGATCGTTGTGACAGCGCAACGCCGCGCTGAATCGATGCAGAAAGTCCCGATCGCCGTCAACGCCGTGACCGGGGCGGATCTCGCCGCGCACGGACTGAGCGATTCAACGTCGTTGTCGGCCGCGGTCCCAAATCTCGACATTACGCAGAACGGTACGGTGCTCACGCTCTACTTGCGCGGGGTCGGCACCAACGCCTCGGATCCGAACGACGAATCGTCGGTCGCTCTCTACGTTGACGGCGTCTACATCGCTTCACCGCTAGCCAACATCTTCCAATTCAACAACATCGAGCGGGTGGAGGTCTTGAGCGGACCACAGGGCACGCTCTTCGGTCGAAACGCCACGGGCGGTGTGATCCAGGTGATCACGCGCGACCCGAGCCAGACGCCCCAAGGGCAGGCCTCGGTCACCTATGGCGACTACAACACCGTCGGTGCGACGTTCTACGGAACGACCGGCCTCCTGCCCAATCTGTCCGCCGATCTCGCGGCCGTCTATCGGCAGAATTTCGACGGCTACGGCTATGACATCAACCTGCACGAGCCGATCATGAGACGTGAGGACCTCGCCTTCCGCACCAAGTGGCTGTGGACGCCGACACCGACTACGCAAGTGCGCTTGAGCGCCGACTATGCTCAGGTGAGATCCGACGGCACTCCTTACCAGCTCGTGCCGGGCGTCATCGGCGCCGACGGGGTCACCACCTATCCTGGGCCCTACAGGACCGACACCAACGAAAAGAACCTCGCCAACAACGACGACTGGGGCGTTTCGGGGCGCCTCGACCAGGATCTGGGCTTCGCGCGCTTGGTCAGCATCAGCGCCTACCGGCACATAGACGGTCTCTATGATCTCGATGAAGACTCGACGCCAGCGCCGATCGTCAACTCCTACATTCACCAGCTTGCCGAAGATTTCTCACAGGAAATTCAACTACTTTCACCGCAAGGCTCGAAGTTGCAGTGGGTTCTCGGCGGCTATTTCTTCGACGCGACTTATGCCTATGACCCGATCACGATCGCCGGGCTGGCGGCCGGCCCAGCCGGCGCCGAGAACATCTTCGGCACGCAACGGACGCACTCGTATTCCGTCTATGGCCAGGGAACGTACGAATTCCTTCCCAAGACGAGCGTGACAGTCGGCCTGCGCTATACGGACGAAATCCAGACGGACCACGCCTACGTCACAGTCGGCGACACGGTTGTGGCTGCGCCGCCGGACCAGAGGCAGAGCTTTAACAAGCTCACCTGGCGGTTCGCCCTGAACTATCAGTTCACCGACTCGATCATGGGGTACGTCTCTCAGAACAGGGGCATAAAGAGCGGCGGATTCAACCTGCTTGGTCCGGGAGTCCCCGGATATAAGCCCGAAGTGCTGGACGCGTATGAAATTGGTCTCAAGTCCGAATTCTTCGACCACAAATTGCGATTCAACGCCGCCACGTTCTACTACAACTACCAGGACATTCAGGTTCAGAGCATCGAGGCGGGCGCCATCAACACGGTGAACGCGGCCTCGGCCGAGGTGTACGGAGTCGACGGAAATTTCGCCGCGGTTCCGATCCCCAATCTCACACTGAGAGGCGCCGTCGGATACACCTACGGCTTTTACGTCAACTTCGAGAACGCCACGTTCACGCCGCCCTCTCCACTGGACGGTCCGCAGTATCCCGGTGATGCGGGCGGCCACCGTATCATCAACACGCCGCGATGGACCGTCAGCGGCTCGATCGATTACAAAATCCCGACCCAGTATGGAGATTTTCTCTATGACCTGACGGGCTCATACCGCAGTCTGGCGTATGTCAGCGCCGACAATCGTCTGGCGATACCGGGTTATACGGTGTTCAACTCGACGCTCACTTGGAACCTCGCGTCTTCCAACTACAGCATTCAGCTCTGGGTGCACAATATGCTCAATGAATATTACTACGCTGATCGCACCGAAACCTCCGTTGGCGACATTCAATATGCGGCCGCGCCGCGGACCTTTGGCTTGACCCTGGGGGCGAAGTTCTAGATGGGGGCCGCCAACAGGTTTGGCCGCGGGCGCCCTTGCAGCGCCGCCCCCGCTCCCAAGCGGCGGTAGGCCGCGATGGTCAGGATTCGCTTCGTTGAGGATGGCGGGGTTGAACACGATGTCGAGGTCAGTCCTGGGGTGACCCTCATGGAGGCCGCCGTGAAAAACGGTGTCGCCGCCATTGAGGGGGAATGCGGCGGCGCCTGCGCCTGTGCGACCTGCCACGTCTACATCCCGCCGGACTGGGCTCACCTTGTGGGTGACATCACCGAGCACGAGCAGATGATGCTCGAGTTCGGCATTGACGTGGACGAGCGCAGCCGGCTCGGCTGCCAGATTAAGGTGATCCAGGAGATGGACGGCATGACCGTCCTCACTCCAATGAGCCAGAGGTGAGGGGGGCCGCAGCGGAGCGAGAGATGAGTGGCGCCAGTATCACGGAGACCCATTACAATCATCACGATCCGGCCGTGGCGCAGGACCCCTACGCCATTTTGGCCGAGGTCCGGGCGAAGTGCCCGCTGGGGCATTCCGACCAGCTGGGCGGTTTCTTTTTTCCCACCACCTACGAGGGTGTGAAGCGGGTCTTCTCGGACTTCCGGACGTTCACGTCCACGGAGGGCGCGGGACTTCCGGACCAGCTGGTTCGGTTGTTGCCGGTCGATCTCGACCCGCCGCAACACACACGGTGGCGGCGCGTCCTGAACCGCTATTTCACGAAGGAAGCGGCGGAGGCTGATCGCCCGAGAATCCAGGCGGTGGCTGACCAGCTGATCGACGCCTTCATCGAGCGGGGCCGCGTCGACGCGGTCAATGAGCTCACCCGTCCGTTCCTCGCCATGAGCATGCTGCCGGCAATCGGCGTTCCCGACCGGGATCGGCAGATGCTCGGGGACAAGCTCTTGTGGATGGTCCACAACCGGATGATCGACTTCGATGGCTGGGTGGCGCGCTATCAGGAGATTGACGAGTACCTCACCGGCCTCTGTGCAAAGCGCCGGTTGGAGCGTCGGAAGAATGACCTGGTCCAGTGCCTGATCGAAGAGGAATTCGACGGACGCAAACTCACCGACCGCGAAGGCTATCAGGTGCTCCTGCTCACCCTGTTCGGCGCCCTGGACTCCACCAGTTCGGCGATGAGCGGTTCCCTCTATCACCTCGCGCGAAACCCGGCAGACAAACAGCGCCTGGTCTCGGGTGATGTGCCCTGGGAAGGCGCGCTCGAGGAGTTCATGCGGTTCACGACCCCGATCCAGGCGCTGCGTCGACAAACGACGCACCCCACGGAGCTTGACGGTGGGACGCTGGAGGCCGGGATCAACGTCTTGGCCGTGAACGGGGCGGGCAACCGCGATCCGGCGAAGTTTCCCGAGCCTGACCGCTGTCTGATCGATCGCGACGCGCGCGAGCATCTGTCCTTCGGCGCCGGCGCCCACGTTTGCATTGGACGTCACTTTGCGCGCGTGATGCTCGAAACCTGCCTCAAAACCGTACTGCGACGCCTGCCCGATTTTGAAGTCGAGCCCGACTTCAAGCCCGAGTACACGCCCAGTGAGGCGCGGGCGCTGAAATCCTTGCCGCTCGTATTTACGCCGGGGCCGCGCCTGGCCGTCTGAGCGGGCCTGGGACCCGAACAGAGCCATCACCAACCTGGGACAAAGTGAATGCCGAGAGATGGCGCAGCCTTCGCGCAAGCGGATTACGTGATCGTCGGCGCGGGGAGCGCCGGCACCGTCCTGGCGAACCGGCTCTCGGAGGATCCGAATACGAGCGTGATCCTGCTCGAGGCAGGCGGCAAGGCGGACTCCTTCATGGTTCAGCTCCCCGTGGGATTCCTCACCCTGCTCCTCAAGAAGGAATACGACTGGTCCTATCCAGCGGAGTCCGATCCGACCCTGGGCGGGCGGAGTTGGGTGTGGTCGGCCGGCAGAATGCTGGGCGGCGGCAGCTCCATAAACGGGCAGGTCTACATCCGTGGAGTTCGCCAGGACTTCGACGAATGGGCGGCGGCCGGCGCAACCGGCTGGGGCTTCCAGGACGTCTTTCCCTATTTTCTGAGATCGGAACACTGGGAAGGACCGCCCAGTCAGGCCCACGGGGCTAGCGGCCCGCTTACCGTGACCCAGATCCGCGATCCGCACCCGCTGTGTTTTGCTTTCCTCGATGGATGCGAGGAAATCGGCCTGCCGAGGCTGCCCGAATACAACGATGGCGCCGATCACGGCGCCTTCCTCTCCCAGACCAATCAACGTGATGGCTGGCGATGCAGCACCGAGAAGGCCTTTCTGCGCCCCATCCGCAATCGGCCAAATCTGCAGGTCATCACCGATGCGGAGGTCGAAACGGTCCAGTTCGATGGCGCCCGCGCCAGCGCTGTGCAGGCCCGGGTCGCAGGCCAGAGCCAAACCGTGTCTGCGGCGCGGGAGGTCGTTGTCTGCGCCGGCGCAATGGGCTCACCGGCGCTGCTGATGCGCTCCGGGATCGGACCGGCAGACGCACTCGCCAAACGAGGAATCGCAGTTGTCGCGGATTCGGCTGGCGTCGGCGAAAATCTCCAGGAGCACTCGGCAAGCGCGACCAGCCGGTTCGTGAACAGGCCGACACTCAACAACGAGACCGCGCCGCTCGACATGGCGCGCCATTTCGCCCGGTTCTTCTGGAACCGGAAGGGCCCGCTCGGAGCCCCCGCCGTGCAGGCCATGGCCTTCGCCAGCACGCGGGACGATCTCAAGCGCCCCGACGTGCAGCTTCACTTCATGCCCCTCGTCTACGCCGCGGTGGGAGTCGGCGATTCCATGCCGGTGCGCATGGGAATGCCGGTCTGTTCGGCCGTGACGGTGAGCGTGTCCCTGTGCAAGCCAAAGGGACGCGGGCAGGTCGTGCTGGACGATCAGCTCCGGGCGAAAGTGCGGCACCAGGCGCTCCGCGAGCCCGATGACGTACGAACCCTCATCGCCGGCCTGCGGCTGGTGGATCGACTGTTCGACGCCCCTGCCCTGGCCTCGATCGTTACCGGCCGAATGTCGCCCGCCAAGCCCTTGGAGACGGACCAGGCCTGGACGGACTATCTGCGTGAAAACCTCAACACCACCTGGCACGCGGTGGGGACTTGCCGGATGGGTTCGGATGAGGCCGCGGTGGTTGACCCCCAGCTGCGGGTGCGAGGCGTTCAAGGGCTACGTGTGGTCGACGCGTCGGTGATGCCGACGCCCACGAGCGGCAACACCAACGCCGCCTCGATCATGATCGGTGAGAAAGCCGCCGAGATGATCCGGAGCCGCTGAGCGGCGGCCGACCTGGCCTTAAGCCACGGCCGCGAGGCCTGCGTAGGGGATCGTCGTCTGGCCTGCGGGCCCATCGCGAAGAGCCGATGCGGCCACCTGACGTCCCACGATGGCGAGTTGCTCCATCACCTCCGGGTCGGTCCTTCCGGTCACCGGATCGAATCGTGACAGCCGGCAGTTGACCGCGGCCGCATAGGGCGTTGGCCACCCGCGGAAGGCGTGAACGATCGTTCGCAAGGCGGCCACAGTGCCACCCGTGGCTTGCCAACCATAAGCGGTGGCGATCAGTCCAACCGGAATCTCGGCTAGGTAAGGCCGCTCGCGATCGTTCGCGGTGTCCTCCAGGAGATCGAGGGCGTTCTTCACTAGTCCCGAAATGCTTCCGTGATAGCCGGGGCTTGCCACGATGAGGCCCTTCGCTTCGCGGACCGCATCCACCAGCGCCTTTTCATCCTCAGTCCTGCTGGAACACTTGGGGTTGTAGTGCGGCAGGCGAGCGAGGGCCTCGCCTCCGAACAACAGGGTGCGGGCGCCCACCGCCTCGGCCACACACAGGGCGACGCGCAAGGCGGTTTCCGTTGATGAGGGACCGCCGGTCGTGCCGCCGATCCCGACGATGAGCGGCCTTGGATTTTCCATCACCTGGCCTCATAAATCAAACGATGTTAGATTAATGCGCGCGCAAGGGTCTTTTGTCAACTATCCCTGGTCGGCGCTGGCCGGAGGTGTCATGGCGCTGGAGACCCCCTGGTCGGCAAGCACGAAAGAGCCGTGCAGCGCTCGCGCGGCGTCTGAAACGAGGAACAGGGCGACCTCGGCGATATCGTCAGGTTCGATGATCGGATTGCCGTATGGGCTCATCGAGCGGGCTTCGCGCCGGACCATTCCGGCCTGCTGTTCAGGCGTGAGCGTGTCACCGACGAAACCCAGCATGGGCGTGCGCACTGAGCCGGGACCGATCGAGTTGATGCGGATATTTGTCCGTCTCAACTCGGGCGCGAGGGTGCGGGTGAAATGGGCGATGGCGGCTTTGGTCGCTGAGTAGACGGCGAATTCACTGACGCCCAGCACAGCCGCGCCCGAGGCGATGTTGACGATCGCCCCGCCCCCCGTGCGCTTCATCAGGGGCAGCGCGGCCTGGATCATGGAGATCGGGCCGATGACGTTCACCCCGAACATCAGATCGATCTTGCGGGCCGAAAGCTGCTCGATCGGTTCCCAGAAGCATACACCGGCGCTCTGGACGAGGATGTCCAATCGACCATGTTCGCGTTCCACCTCGGCGATCAGGCTGGCGATGGCCGCCCGGTCGGTGACATCGCAGATCTTGGCGTCAGCCTTGCCGCCGGCGGCCAGGATTCGATCCACCACCGGACGCATCGCCGCTTCGGCCAGCTCGGAAGTGACGACCACATGGGCGCCCTTGGCGGCGAACAGGATCGCGGTGGCGGCTCCGATCCCAGTGCCGCTGCCGGTAACGATGGCGATCTTTCCGTCAAGCATGCTGCGCTTCCTTGATACGGCCTGCCATGTGTCCTTCCCTGATCGCGATCAGCAGATCGCGAGGCGCGTTGGCGTCGCCGATCAGATGCAGTTCATAGGGCTTGGCGGTGCGCGTCCCGCCGCCTAGCGCCCGGTAGAGGTCGGTCTGGGCCTCGTTGTAGGAAACGAAGACGACGCTGTCGGCCGGAACATGCCAGGTCTGCTCGCCGTCGAGATAGCCCAGGGTGCAGACGCCGTCGCCGATCTCCACCAGCCGGCCGCCGACAACCAGCGTGAAATCGCCCTGGCGCAGCCGGCGAAGAGCAGGGCTGGTCCGCACGATCACCTCGATCTGCGGCGCGAAGGACGAGTGCCGGGCGACGAAGGTCACTTTGAGCCCGTGGATGATCAGCTGCTCGGCGGCCGCGATCGCTTCGTAGTGGCCGACGTCGTCGAAAACGACCGCCGATCGGCCAAAGCGCGCAGGCGGCGACAGCAGGACCTCGTGTGACGACACGACATGCGGCTTGCTGAAACCGGGCACGGGCGCCTCTGGGCGCGCCGCCTGGAGACCGTCCATGCGCGGCAGGGAGCCGGTGGCCACGATCACGACATCGGGCTTTTCTACCTGCACGTCATCGGCCTCTGCGAAGGTCGAAAGGCGGATGTCGACCCCCAGATGGCGCAACTCCTGCTCCTGCCAGAAGGTGATGTCGCCGATGGCTGCGAGCTTGGGCGCGCGCTTAGCGATATTGATCGTCCCGCCGAGCGAAGGTTGCGCCTCCATCACGATGACCTTGTGCCCATGCAGGGCCGCAAGCCGTGCCGCCTCCATGCCGGCTGGCCCGCCGCCGATCACCACCACCTTCCGCGGCGCCTCGACGGGCCGGATGAGATCCTCCGACAGCGTGCGCTCATAGCCCACGGCAGGATTCACCGTGCAGCCCATCCTCTGCTGAGCGGTGCGGATGCCGCCGATGCAGCCTTGATTGCAGGCGATACAAGGGCGCACCCGATCGACCTCGCCGCGGGCGGTCTTGGCCACAAGATCGGCGTCGGCGATCATCGGCCGGACGAAACTGACCATGTCGGCCAGCCCTTCCCGGATCGCCTGGGCGCCTTCCTCGAGGGTTCGATAGCGGCCGGCGATCATCGTCGGCACATTGGCCCGAGCCACGATCGGCTCGGCCGAACTCAGCATGTAGCCCGCCGGTTCGTCCATCGCCCCGAGCATTGTGGCGATGCTGTAGGGGCTGCCCATAGAGCCGCTGACGCAGTCGACCATCTTGTCGGCGCACAGGCGCGCGATCACTTCGCCGGCTTCTTCGGGCGTCAGGCCGCCAGGGACGTTATAGTCGGAGAGCCGAACGCCCACCGGAAAGTCCGGGCCGACCCGGTCGCGAATGGCCCGCAGCACGCCCCTCGCAAAGCGCATGCGTCCGTCGAGATCGCCACCATAATCGTCCTCGCGCCGGTTGGTCAGGGAGCAGAGGAACTGGTGGATGAGGTAGCCGTGACCCAGATGGACTTCGACCCCGTGCAATCCGCCTTTCTGAACGCGCACGGCCGCGTCGGCATAGGCGTCGGTGACCTCCTCGATCTGGTCGAGCGTCATGGCGAAGGGCGTATTCACCAAGCCCAGCGGGCACGGCACATTGGAGGGCGAGATCGGCGCCTGGCCGCTCGCCGGCGCCCAGCGGTGCCCACCGTGCCAAAGCTGGACGAAGGTGCGCATCCCGAACTTGTCAGAAGAGCGCGCCAGGGCCTCGAAGCCCGGAATGATGCTGTCGTCCACTGCATCGACCGTGTGGTTGGAGGTGGAGCGGTGAACGACCGTCGCTTCCAGGATATTGAGCCCCACCCCCGATTTTGCGCGCGCCTCGTGGTAGGCGATGAGGTCCTCGCTCATGGTCCCGCGGCCGTAGCTGGTGCCATGGCTGGCGCGGGCGATCCGATTCTTGACGACGAGGCCGTTGATCGTGATCGGCCTGAAGATGGCGTCAAGCGACACGGCCTGCACTCCTCCCGATGAGCCGCCCATTCGGCCCGCTGACGTCACGCCGACCAGACGATTTCCTGATCGGTCAGTTGGATGATTTCCTCGTCTGAGAAGCCAGCTTCGGCCAGCACGGTCCTCGCGTCCTGACTGCCCCTCACACGAATGGCGCTCGTCAGCTCGGGATGAGCGGACAGCCGCGGCGCCGGAGCAGCGGTCAGCGCGCCCGTCTGGCTGGCCGTGACTGAGCGACGCTCGGCGACATGCGGGTCGGCGGCCAGTTCCTCGGTCGTCAGCACGGGCGCGCCGCAGGAGTCCGTCGCGGCGAACCGCGCTGTCCAATCCGGCTGTGGCAGGGTCAGGAAGGCGGCCGCCACCCGCTCGCGCAGATGCGGCCACCGCCGGCGATCCATCTGGGCTTCGAGGCATGGGTCGACATCATCCAGACCGAGTATCGCTAGCATGGCCGCGTAGAACTTCTGCTCGATTGCGCCCACGGAAAACCATCGGCCGTCAGCGCAGCGATAGACGCCATAGAAAGGCGCCGCTCCCCGCAGCAGGGAATGCCGGGGATCGCCGTCCCAGAGGCCCAGCTCCAGCTCGCCGAACATCGGCGCCAGCAGGTAGGCGGCCCCGTCGACGATCGCCGCATCGATCACCTGGCCGAGGCCGGTCCGCGTCCGCTCGAACAGGGCCAGGAGGATGCCGATAACCAGGGGGTAGGAACCGCTGGCCAGGTCTCCCAACAGGCCGGGCGGCGCCGTCGGCTTGTCCTCTCCGATCGCGTTGAGCGCGCCGGAGATCGCCAGGTAGTTGATGTCGTGTCCCGCACGGCGGGCGTACGGACCATTCTGCCCCCAGCCGGTGAGCCGGGCGTAGATCAGCCGCGGATTGTCCGCCTTCATGATCTCGGGACCCAGACCGAGACGCTCCATCACCCCGGGCCTGAACCCCTCGACTAACACATCCGAAGATTTGGCGAGACGCCGAGCGACCGACTGGCCCTCGGGCCTGCGAAGATCGAGTCCGATCGCGATCTTGCCGCGCGACATGGCCACGCCCGGGTCGAAGGGAAGGGGATCTGGGCGACGGACGCTCAGCACCTCGGCCCCGAAATCGGCAAGCATCATGGTCGCGAACGGCGCCGGACCCAGGCCGCTGAGGTCCAGGATCCGGACGCCAGCAAGAGGGCCGCGCGCCACCTGGCGGCCGTCTTCCATGTCAAGCGTTGACGGCGCGGACCGGTTCAGGGGCGGATCCAGCAAGCTGAGGCAGAACGTCAGAGCCGAGAAGCTCCACCATTTCAAGATACTCCTCGGGGCCGACGCCTCCCATGTCCATCTTGATTAGGTTGAGGTCTGCGCCGACGAGCTGGCTCAGCTCCGACAACCTGTCGGCGAACTTGGCCGGGCCGCCGACGATCGCAGGTCCTTTGGTGGCGAGTATTTCATAGTCGAACGGGACGTTGACGAAAGCCGGGGGATTGGGGGTCACGCTCTTGATCACTGCCAGGTTGAAGGCGTGGTAGGTGCGGTAGCGTGGTTCGAACCGTGCCCGGGCGACGGAATCGTTCTTCGCCACCCACCCATGCCAACAGGCGCCAACTCTCGGGGCGTGCTTGTGGCCGGCCTCGGCAAAGGCCTCCCGATAGATATCGGCGACCTCGATGAACTTGTCCGGGCGACCGAACGCGCTCGGCAGCATCAGATTGACGCCCAGTCTTCCAGCCAGCTTGGCTGTTTCCGGTGAACTACCTCCCCCGATCCAGAAAGGGGGGCGCTCGATCTGCACCGGCGCAGGTTCGAGGGTCTGACCCGTGATTGGCGCGCGAAATTGCCCCTGCCAATGGACCGGCTTGCCCGGCCACAAGGCGTAGGCGAGCTTCATCGCCTCGGCGAAACGGGCGGCTGACTCGTCGGCGTTTTGCCCGAACAGGTCAAAAGTCTTGACGAAGAAATTGCCACGGCCGGTTACCAGCTCGAGCCGGCCGCCGGAGATCAAATCAAGGGTCGCGTAGTCTTCGACCATGCGCAGCGGATCGAGATTCGCCGCCAACGCCACCGCCGTTCCCAAGCGTAGCCTTCTTGTCCTCGTGGCGATCGCCGCCAGGACGACCGCGGGCGAGGAGAAAGTGTAGCTGATCCCGTGATGCTCACCGATGTAGTAGCCCTGCAGGCCAATCCTGTCGGCGATGACAGCGGCGTCCAGGGTCATCGAATAGCGCTCTGCGGCCGAGAAGCGACGCCCGGTGACGGGATCGTCCGTCTTGTCGCCCAACGACATCAACGCAACCTGCATCCGTCCCTCCGGTCGCTTCCAATCTATTCCCTATCATACGGTGTATGTTTAGTTGCGCAATTGGATTTTTGCGTGCCGTTCACAAGTCGCTACTCAGGAAGGAGAAGGGGCCAGGGCGCTTGCGGCATTGGCCGAGCGCGGAGCGGCCGCTTGCCGGATAATTCGATCAATGTTAGATAACGAAGCGAATGCGTCCGCTATCCGTGGCGGTCAGGGAGGAAGAGGAACGTAAGATGCCCGTCCATCATTTCGCGATCGCGACCAAGAATTTCGAGATGGCGCACCATTTCTACACGAAGGTGATGGGGTTCCCCCTGGTGGCGGGGGTGAAGCGCCAGGCGCCTGGCGGCGGCTGGACCAAGCATATGTTCTACGACATCGGCGATGGGGAAACGATGGCGCTCTGGGACTTGCGCGGCATCGAAGGAGTCCAACTCGATCCGGAGCAGTGGAAGAGCGCGATCTCCACGGGGCTTGGGCTGCCGCGCTGGGTCAACCACTTCGCTTTCACCTGCAAAGGCGGTGAGGAAGAACTTCAGCAGCGCAAGCAGGACTGGCTGGACAACGGCTATCACGTGTCCATGACGGACCACGAATTCATTCGCTCGATCTATACCTTCGACCCGGACAAGAACCTTATCGAATGGACCTACTACACCCGCCCGATCAACGAGGAAGACACGCGGTACGCCTTCGAGATCCTCGCCGACGACTCGCCGGCGACGCAGGGCGACTACGACGGTCCATTCGTCCGTTCCACGGCGAAGCGATATCAGCCGGCGCCTAAGCCGCTGCCAAAGCTCACCCCCGAGCCGGTCGGCTGAGTCATCATCGCGACCCTTGACCGTTGAACCAGTCGGAGCGCTGCGGAACTGAAGGTTTCTCGCTGAACCTTTCACCATGGACGCGATAACCGAAGCCCTGCGGGAGCGAAGTCGGGCCAACAGGGCGTCCATGTTGCGTCGCCTGATCGATCGGTTTGGGAGAATCGAGAGCGTCGGCGGCGATCGCTTCGCCGCTGGGCCGGGCGGAGGCGCCTTCGACCGCCTGTATGGCGGCCAAAGCCTGGCCGAGGCCTCGATCGCCGCGACCAAAACGGTGGACCCCGACCGTCGCCTCCATTCGACGCACGGCTACTTCCTCCGCCTGGGCGATCCGGGACGTCCGGTCAGTTATGTCGTGGACAGACTGCGGGATACGCGCAGCTTCTCCGTGCGCCAGGTCCGGGCCGAACAGGACGGCCAGGCGATCATCAGCTTCACCTTCTCATTCGTTTTGCCTACGCGAGGAATCGCGCACCAGGCGCCGGCCCCCGAGGCGCCGCCTCCAGATACCATCCCGCCCCGAGACGCCGTCCTGATCGCTCAGCATGGCGATCTCCTACCCCTAAACGCCGGCGTACCCTGGCCGTTCGATCTGCGCCACGTTGATCAGCCGCCCTGGGAGCGGCGCATCGGCGATGGGCGCCACAGGGTGTGGATGCGAGTCGATGAGACACTGCCGGACGATCCGACGTTGCATGCAGCTCTACTGCTCTTCGCCAGCGACCTGACCCTGTCCGACGCGGTGACCAACCAACATCCGATCGTTTGGGAAGATCTGATCGCCGGCCGCGGCCTGTTCGGCGCCTCCCTGGATCATTCGCTCTGGCTGCACGCGCCGGCGCGCGTCGACCGCTGGCTGCTTCATGTCCAGGAATCCACACGGGCCATCGATGGTCGTGGGTTCGCCACCGGCCAATTTTACGACGAGGCTGGCGCGCTCGTGGCCTCCGTGGCGCAAGAGATCTTCATCAAGGACTCCGGAGGCGGATGACCATGGCCTGGGTCCGCGATTGGGCGGCTTACCACGGCGCCCGCCAGCCCCAAGCGCCCGCGCTCACCTGCGTCGGGCAAGGCGCGACCGTCACCTGGGGTGAGCTCGATCGCCGGGTCGGGCGGTTGGCGCACCGTTTGCGGCACAGCCTGGGTCTTCGGCCGGGCGAGCGCGTGGGCATGATCGCCGAAAACGACACCCGGGTGTTCGAGCTCCAGTTCGCCTGCATGCGCGCCGGCTTGATCTTCACGCCCTTCAGCTGGCGCCTGTCGTCCGGCGAGCTCGCGGTTCTGGCCAGGGACACCGAGCCGGGCGCCCTCATCTATGACGAGACGTGGCGGGCGACGGGCGACGAATTAGCCGACGCCGCCGGTATCGGGCGGCGGCTGCTCTGGTGCGATGAGGTGGCGCAAAGTCCCTACGACCAGCTGATCGAGGGCGATGCGGAAGCCCTGCCAGGCGGACTCCACGACGAAGATGAGATCACTCACATCCTCTACACCTCCGGCACTACCGGCCTGCCAAAAGGGGCTCTATGCAGCCAGGGGACGCTCAAGCATCAGGCGATCAACAGCGCCCAGACCTCGCGGACGGGCGAGCAAGGCGCGCACCACCTCAACATTGTGCCGCTCTTCCACGCCGGCGGCCTTAACACCTTTTCCAATCCGGTGCTCTATTGGGGCGGCCACGTCACCACGACCCGCCGCTTCGATCCGGCAATCAGCTTGCGCCTGCTTGCCGATCCGACGTTGGGGATCACGCACCTCTGCGGTGTCCTGCAGATGTACGAGTTGATCACCGCCCTGCCCTCTTTTGCCGAAACCTCGTTTCCAAGCCTTCGCACCGGTCTTTTCGGTGGCTGGGGCCCGAAGACCGTGTGGGTTCACCAAGCTTGGCTGGATCGCGGAATCTTCCTGCAGCTCGCGTATGGCTCGACGGAGCAGGGGCCAAATGTTTCGGTGCTCGAGGGCGGCCGCGAACTGGCTCTGCTCAACTGCTCGGGCTTCATCAATCCCGGCACGGACCTTCGCCTGGTCGATACGCACGGCGCAGACGTCGGTCCAGGAGAGGTGGGCGAGATCTGGACCCGCGGCCCGGCGATCACGCCGGGATATTGGCGGCGGCCGCGTGAGGACTATTTCACCGGTGACTGGTTCCGCACCGGCGACTGCGGCCGCCGGGACGACGCGGGCCGCCTCTATGTGGTCGACCGGCTGCGCGAGGTCTATCGTTCGGGCGGCGAGAACATCTATCCCGCCGAAGTCGAGCGCATCCTGTCGACCGCGCCGGGCGTCCAGGAAGTGGCGGTCATCGCCGTTTCCGATGATCGCTGGGGCGAGGTCGGAATGGCGATCGTAGAGCCCACGCCGGAGGGAGCGGTCACCCTCGATGGTCTTTGGGCTCAC
>DASXCH010000139.1:0-18541 GCA_036491275.1 Caulobacteraceae bacterium | reverse complement strand
ACTGGTTGGACTGGTTTAGCAGCGTGCTAGCCGTCTTGCGCCATCCGTGCGTGACGTGATCCTCGCCCGCGTACCCCAAGCGGCGAAGGCCGGCGTTGAGTGTCGCGGTGGTGATCGGCCGGTCGACGGTCCGCGCGCCGGGGAACACGAACGGTCCGCCCGGCGAGATTTCGGACGCCCCCCTCAAGATCGCCACGGCCTGGCGTGAGAGGGGAACGTGATGTTCGCGCCGCTCCTTCTTACGTCCCTCGGGCAGCCGCCAGACAGCCGCGCCTAGGTCCAATTCATCCCACCGCAAGCCGGTGACCTCGCCCGGCCGTTGGAACACCAGCGGGGCGAGCTTCATGGCCAGCATGGTCGAAGGCTGGCCGTCGTACCCGTCGATGGCCCTCAACAGCTCGCCGACGCGCTTTGGCTCCAAAATGGCCGCGAAGCCCTTGACAGTGGGCGCTTGCAAGGCCCCGCGAAGATCGGCCGCGACGTCGCCGTTGGCCCGCGTGGTTGCCACGGCGTAGCGGAACACACGGCCCGCGAACTCGCGTGAGCGGCTGGCGGTTTCAAGCTTGCCGCGCCGCTCGATCTTTTGGAGCGCGGCCAGCAGCTCGAAAGGCTCGATTTGGGAAATGGGATGAGCGCCGATGCTTGGTGCCAAGAGTCTCTGAAAGTGGCGATAGGTGGCGAGTGTAGCCGGGGCGAGGCCCTCACGGTGGCGCTTGGCGATGTATTCCGTTGCCACGGCGTCGAAAGTGGCCGCCGCACTTAGCCTCGCACGGGCTTCTTCGCGGCGCTTCTCCTGAGCCGGGTTCTTGCCCTGTGCGACTAGCTCGCGGGCCGAGTCCCGCTTCGCACGTGCCGTTTTCAGGCTCACCTCGGGGTAGGCGCCGAAGGAGAGCTTCATCTCCTTGCCGGCGTGGCGGAATTTCAGTCGCCAGAGCTTCGCGCCCTTTGTCGTCACTAGCAGGTATAGGCCGCCGCCATCGGCGAGCTTGCGCTCCTTCGCGGTAGGCTTGGCGGTGCGGATCGCGGTGTCTGTGAGGGCCATCTGGGGGCCTTTTCCTGAAGGCTGTTCGCTGAGGCCCCCAATATGGCCCCCAAAGGCCCCCGCTCGCAACCGGACACTTACGGACGCCTCCGGCCGCTTGTTCGGGTCTAACGTATGATTTTAAGGGTGTTTTTCAGACCAAACCGGACGCTTTGGAGCGTCTTCCTGGTGGAGCCGAGGGGAATCGAACCCCTGACCTCCTCATTGCGAACGAGGCGCTCTACCAACTGAGCTACGGCCCCTCCCGGCTAGGAGGAAGGGCGCGAGATAAGGGAGCGCGCGGCGGGGTGTCAAGAAAACGCCCCGGCCCTCGCCCGCGGCGCGCCTCACCCGACGCCGCCTTGTCACGGGCCGGCTCGCCCGATACCTAGCGACGCCCGTCCGGCGGAAAACCCATGTCGCACCTGATCGATTTCGCCTTCTACCTGGTCAACGCCGCGCTCAACATCGTGGTGTTCCTGGTGATCATCAATGCGCTCGTCAGCTGGCTGATCCTGTTCGAGGTCATCAACCTGCGCAATCGCCGCGCTTATGAGGTGGTGAGGATGCTCGATCGGGCGGTCTCGCCCCTGCTCGCCCCGCTGCGCCGGTTCATTCCCCCGCTCGGCGGCATGGACATCACACCGGTGATCCTCATCATCCTGATCTTCGGCGTGCAGACCTATCTCATGGGGCCGCTCCACTACTGGCTCGACTCCCTGTTTGCCGGCCCGGTTCTGACTTAGGGCCCTCCGGGATCCGTTCGCATTCATCGCCCATTGCGGGTGCAACTCGAGGTCGAGCGCCCGGCAGCCCGAGCCGCGGCCCTTCAGCCGGCGATCGCGCATGTTGTCGGCATGGGTGCCCAGCTTCAGGTGTTCCGGGTTGCAGCACCGCGGGTTGTCGCAGGTGTGAAGGACCATCATCCCCTCGGGGATCGGTCCGTTCGCCACCTCCCAGGCCAGGCGGTGGGCGGGCCGGCCCCGTCCATCGACACTCAGGCAACCGTAGCCACTGGGGAGGTGGGCGGCCGTCCAGATATGACAACCCGTCTCCTTGTCGATCTTCGCGTGGGCGCGCAGCCGCTTTTCGATCGGGCCCTTGACGCTCTTGGCGATCGGTCCCGCCAGGGCGCGTCCTTCCTGCTGACGCTTATAGTGCGCTCGGCACAGTCCTTTCAGCTGCGCGCGGCGGCGGCATCCGGGCACGCTGCATTTCTTCTTGGTCATGGGATATCCTTGCAAACTGGACGCCGACGGCGTACCGTGGATTTGGGATCGATGAGAGCGTCGCGTTCGCCGCACTCACCAACTATTGCACATTATAACGCGACGCGGACGGGGCCGTCAAGCCGCAATATTGCTGTTTGCTATTTTTGTTGAGTCTGCGGGCTCTTCGCGATGAGCGGCGTCCTTGCGGACCGCAATCCGCGGAAAGGGCCGGCGGGGCGCCTAGGCCGTCGCCAGGTCGGCCTTGGCCAGGCGGGCGATCTCCAGCGCCGGTGAGGCATCGCCGCCGGCGTCCAGCGTCCAGGCGGCGGAAAGGCCGGTCCAGGCCAGCACCCAGGTCAGGAACCGCCGTGGCTCGAAGCCGGTCTCGGCGCAGACGACGCCGACGCGGCGGGCCAGCGCCCCCGGCGGCCCGGAGACGTCCAGCCCCGGATTGCACACCATGTTGGCGTAGTCGAAGCCGGTCTCGCCCAGCAGGCCCTTGGGGTCGATGGCCAGCCAGCCGCGCCCGCCCCCATCCAGAGCTTCCCCGTCCAGCACATTGTCGTGGTGCAGGTCGCCGTGCAGCGGCCGCACATCCCTGGGCTCGGCGAGCAGGGCCTGGGCCGCCGTCCACGACGCCGCGAAGATCCCGCCCCGCTTCGCCGCGGCCATGGGCAGATCGCGGAACCAGACGTCCAGCGGAACCAGGCTCGCCGGCGGCGGCGCCGCGCGCGCCTCGTGCAGGCCCGCGGCCGTGCGGCACAGGATCCGCATGGCTTCATCGTCCGCTTCGACGTTCGCGCGGGCCATGGCGGCCAGGGATCGCGGGCCTCCCGCCCGTTCCATCAGCAGGGCCGGGTCGTCGTGCGCCAGGATGCGCACCGCGCCCTCGCCGGCGAACCAGGCCAGGATGTCGGCGCCGCGCCGCTCCTCCTCGCCAAAGGCGATCTTCAGCATCGCCGGCGCGTCCCCTCTCCGCACCGCCAGCAGCTTCGAGCCGAAGCGGGTCTGGAACGGCGCCCCGTCCGGCGTCAGGCGCCATCGCCCCAGCCAGGGCTCGAAGTCGTCGAGGGTCATGGCCCCGCTTTTCGCAACTTGCGCCCATCCAACACAACCGTCATCGGCGGGCGTCAGTCCCGCCGATCCATGATCGCCGATTGAGCCCGGGCCATGCCCCGCATGGCCACTCGCCGGCCTTCGCCAAATGGGTGGCCGGGACAAGCCCGGCCATGACGGTTTGTTTATGAGCGGAACGCCGGCGCTCCCCCTCAAGGAGGAGAGACGGGGATTATGCGCGCGCCCGACGAGCCGCTTGCGGCGAGGAGGGTCAACCAGGGCGCTCAGCCGCCGCCTCCCGGGCAAGGCGGCCGCGCCCGTGGAATCACGTCTTCAGCCGATAGCCCGTGGCGAACATCCACAGGCAGATCGCCGCCAGCACCGCGATGAGGCCGGCGGTGACCGCGACGCCCACCAGCAGCGAGCCGTCCATGACGCCGATGAAGCCGTAGCGGAAGCCGCTGATCATGTAGAAGAACGGGTTAAAGCGGCTGGCCGAGCGGAAGGGCTCTGGCAGGCGCGAGACGAGGTAGAAGGTGCCCGACAGGAAGGTCATGGGCATGATCACGAAGTTGCTGACCGCGGCGATGTGGTCGAACTTCACGCTCCAGATGGCCGCCATCACCCCCAGCAGGCCCATCACCACCGCCGCGCCGATGCCGAAGTAGGCGACGGCCCAGGCGTGGGCGAGCGAGAGGTGGGCGAACGGCAGCACCGCCAGCAGGGTGATCGTCCCCACCAGCACCCCGCGGGTCGCCGCGCCCAGGGCGAAGCCGGCCACCTGTTCGGCCGGGCTCAGCGGCGGGGTGATGAAATCGCCGATCAGGCCGTTCATCTTGGCCTGCAGCAGGCTCGATGAGGAATTGGCGAAGGCGTTGGCGAGGATCTGCATCATCACCAGGCCCGGCGCGACGAAGGTGGCGAAGCGGACCCCTTCGACGGGCGGCGCGGCGCCGCGCACCGCGACCACGAACACCAGCATGTAGAGCAGGGCCGTCACCACCGGCGCGGCCAGGGTCTGGGCGCCGACCTTGTAGAAGCGGCGAACCTCGCGGCCGTAGAGCGTGCGCAGACCCACCCAATTGGCGCCGTGATAGTCGCGCGGCTGCGGCGGGACGACGTCCGCCGGCATGTCTTTCATCGCCCTCGCCTCATCGCCCGCATGTGCGTCTCGCAAGAGGGCAATGCAAGCCTGTGAACTTCCGACACAATATATAGAGCTGTGGACAGACGGCATGGCGCCTATTGTGGCGCCCGGCATTTGGTGCGCGATATGTAGTAGGCGGCGTGGTGGGAAGGCCACTTGGGACACAATATCTAGATCGGCTCGGCCGCCGGAGGTCGATCGAAACGGGGTCGGAGGGTTTCATGGGCTGGACGGACGAGAGGGTCGAGATCCTGAAGAAGCTGTGGCTGGAGGGCCTGTCGGCCAGCCAGATCGCCAAGCAGCTGGGCGGGGTGACGCGCAACGCCGTGATCGGCAAGGTGCACCGCCTGGGTCTTTCCGGCCGGGCGATGCCCTCGCAGCCGGCCCGGACGACCTTCCGCACGCCCCGGCCGCCGCGGCCGGCGATCAGCGCCCTGTCGCATCGCCGGGCCGAGCCGCGGCACGAGGTGGCGCGCATCGCGCCCAGGCCGATCGACTATGTCGAGGCGCCCGGCACGGCGACGGTGCTCACCCTGGGCGCCCACATGTGCAAATGGCCGATCGGCGATCCGGCGACGGCCGAGTTCACCTTCTGCGGCCGTCGGTCGACCGACGAAGGGCCGTACTGCATCGAGCATGCCCGCGTCGCCTATCAGCCGCCGCAGGCCAGGAAGAAGTCCAGCGCCAACGAGCTGGCCCGATCCCTCCGCCGGTACATCTAGGGCGCGCGAGCGCTTCCTTTCTCCCCGCCGTCATGGCCGGGCTTGTCCCGGCCACCTATGAACGCCGAATGAGGTGTGGCCATGCTGAGCATGGCCACCCCCAAAGAACGCCAAATGGGGTTCGTGCCAAATGGGTCCCCGGCACAAGGCCGGGGATGACGACTGTGTTTAATGGGCCGCCGGCGTCCCGCCGGCAACCGGCGCAGCCGGCGAGACGCCGGCGGTCCGTGCGTAACCCCCCTCCACCGCTTCGCGGTCCCCCTGCCCCTGAGGGGGAGGAGAAGCACCCCGACGAGGCGCTCGCGCCGAGGAGGGTCATCTAGCGCGCTCGGCCGCGGGCATCCGGCCACGCGGCCGCGCCCGTGGGAAAACCCCCGCTCGCGCCCGCGGCTTCCGGACCAAGGGCGCGCGGGCGTGGAACGTTGACATCACCGCCCTCTAAGAACACAACGCCGCGCTTCCTTATCCCCGCCTCCCCGGGCGGGATTTTTGCTTTTCAGCGTCAAGAGGAAGCCATGGCGCCCGAACCCGCCAACGCCCCCAAGCCAGCATCCGTCCCCGAAGACCATCTGCTGGCCGTCTATGCGCGCGCCCCTTTGGCCTTCGAGCGCGGGCGAGGGGCGCGGCTGTGGTCCACCGACGGCGTCGAGTACCTCGACTGCCTGGCCGGCATCGCCACCACGGGCCTGGGCCACGCGCATCCGAGGCTCGTCGCCGCCCTCAAGACCCAGGGCGAGAAGCTGTGGCACGTCTCCAACATCTTCCGCATCCCGGAACAGGAGCGGCTGGCCCGGCGCCTGACCGAGGCCACCTTCGCCGACGTGGCGTTCTTCACCAACTCCGGGACCGAGGCCATCGAGTGCGCCTTGAAGATGGCGCGCAAATATCACTGGGCCGCCGGCGATCCCGAGCGGATCGAGGTGATCGGCTTCGAGGGCGCCTTTCATGGCCGCAGCTACGCGGCCGTCTGGGCCGCCGGCAATCCGACCTATGTCGAGGGCTTCGGCCCGCCGCTGCCGGGCTACCAGCGCCTGCCCTTCGGCGATATGGACGCGCTGGAGGCGGCCCTGGGGCCGACCACGGCGGCGGTGATCCTCGAGCCCGTCCAGGGCGAGGGCGGCGCCCGCGCCCTGCCGGAAGCCGACCTCACCCGCCTGCGCCAGCTGTGCGACGAGGCGGGCGCCCTCCTCATCTACGACGAGATCCAGTGCGGCATGGGCCGCACCGGCAAGCTCTTCGCCCACGAGTGGGCCAGGGACGCGGCCCCCGACATCATGTGCGTCGCCAAGGCGCTCGGCGGCGGCTTCCCGGTGGGCGCGTGCCTGGCGACGGCCGAAGCGGCCAGGGGCATGATGGTGGGCGCGCACGGCTCGACCTATGGCGGCAACCCATTGGCCATGGCTGTCGGTCTGGCCGCGTTCGACGAGATCGACCGGCCGGAAATGCTGGACAACGTCAACCGCCGCGCCGGCCAGTTCGCCCAGGCCCTGGCGGGCTTGAAGGACCGCTTCCCCGACGTCATCGACGACATCCGCGGCAAGGGCCTGTTGATCGGCGTCAAGCTCCATCCCAACAACCGCGAGTTCATGGTCGCGGCGCGCGAGGAGGGCCTGCTCATCGCCGGCGGCGGCGACAACTGCGTGCGCCTGCTGCCGCCGCTGATCCTCAGCGAGGACGAGGCGGTCGAGGCGGTCGAGAAGCTGGAAGCGACCTGCGAGGCCATGCGGCGGAAAGCGGCCGCGTGATGGTGCGCCACTTCCTCGACATCTGGGCCCTGGACGGAGCGACTCTGCGCGCCATC
The DNA here is from genome assembly GCA_036491275.1 of Caulobacteraceae bacterium. Taxonomy (GTDB): domain Bacteria; phylum Pseudomonadota; class Alphaproteobacteria; order Caulobacterales; family Caulobacteraceae; genus Acaudatibacter. Next base: position 11,583 of record DASXCH010000139.1, on the reverse strand, counting down.
CTCGACGACGCCCATGCCCGCAAGGCGGCCCGCAAGGGCTGGGGTCAGGCGAGGCCCGACGTCGACGCCCCGGCCGCCGGGCGCACCCTGGCGATGATCTTCCAGAAGAACTCGACGCGGACGAGGTTCTCCTTCGACGCCGCCATCCGCCAGCTCGGCGGGGCCTCGATCCTTTCGACGGGCGCCGACATGCAGCTCGGCCGCGGAGAGACCATCGAGGACACGGCCCGTGTCCTTTCGCGCATGGTTGATGCGGTGATGATCCGCGCCGAGCGCCACGCCGACGTGGAGCGCTTCGCCGAGGCCGCGGCCATACCGGTGATCAACGGCCTCACCGACCGCAGCCATCCGTGCCAGATCCTCGCCGACCTGATGACCCTGGAGGAGCACCGCGGAGCGCTGGCGGGCAAGACTCTGGCCTTCGTCGGCGACGGCAACAACGTCTGCGCCAGCTTCATCCACGCCTCGGCCAGGTTCGGCTTCAAGCTCAGGATCGCCTGCCCGGCCCGGTATCGGCCGCCAGGCGACGACCTCGCCCGCGGCGGCGATGTCGAGGTGTGTGACGACCTCGAGGCGGCCGTGCGCGGGGCCGATTGCGTCATCTCCGACGCCTGGGTCTCGATGGGCGATGTCGACCACATGGCCCGGGTCGAGGCCTTCGCCGCATTTCAGGTGGACGAGCCTCTGATGGCCCTCGCCGCCCCCGACGCTGTCTTCCTCCACTGCCTTCCGGCTCACCGGGGCGAAGAGGTCACAGCGGCGGTCATCGATGGCCCGAAATCGCTCGTGTGGGACGAGGCCGAGAACCGCATCCACGCCCAGAAGTCGATCCTCGCCTGGTGCTTCGGGGCGATCGGATAAGGCGAAACGATCGGGAGGACCTCGGACCGCCGTGACTTCCCCTATTGGATGTCCCATATCCCGCCCGCCATGGCCCGCACCGACGACCTCGTCGCCCCGTTCCAGATCGAGACCCAGCCGGTGCGCGGCCGCGTCGCGCGCCTCGGCGCGGCGATCGACGAAGTCCTCACCCGCCACGCCTATCCCGAGGCGGTGGCCAACCTGCTGGGCGAGGCCTGCGTCCTGGCCGCCCTGGTGGGATCGGGCCTGAAGTTCGAGGGCCGCCTGCTCGTCCAGGCCCAGGGCGACGGGCCGGTGTCCCTGCTGGTCGCCGACTATGACGCCGCCACCGGCGGCCTGCGCGGCTACGGCCGCTTCGATGCCGAGCGGGTGGCCGCCGCCTCGCAGGGATTCGTGCGCCCGGGCGCCGGCGCGCTGCTGGGTCATGGCGCCTTCGTCATGACCCTCGACCAGGGCCCGGACATGGACCGCTACCAGGGCGTGACCCCGATCGAAGGCGAGACCCTGGCGCTGGCCGCCGAGACCTACTTCAGCCAGTCCGAGCAGACGCCGACCCGGGTGCGCCTAGCCGTGGGCACCGCGCCCGATCCGATTGCCGGCCATCCGGTCTGGCGGGCCGGCGGCCTGATGATCCAGAACATCGCCGAGGACGAGGCCCGCGGCTCGACCGCCGAGGCCTGGACCACCGCCCAGGCCCTGTTCGAGACTCTCGGCGAGGACGAACTCACCGATCCCCAGCTGCCGGCCCAGCGCCTGCTGTGGCGCCTGTTCCATGAAGAGGGCGTGCGGATGTTCACCCCCAAGCCGGTGAAAGCCTTCTGCCGCTGCTCGCGCGAGCGCATCGCCGAGGTGCTGGCCTCCTTCGCGCCGGCCGAGCGCGCCGCCATGGTCGCCGAGGACGGGCGCATCCGCGTCACCTGTGAGTACTGCGCCCGGGACTATGTCTTCACGCCGGAGGATGCGGGGTAGGGCGCTGGGTCGGTGAAGTCTCGGACCGCCGGCGTCTCGCCGGCTGGGCCGGTTGCCGGCGGGACGCCGGCGCTCCGTGCAAAACCAGGACGCCGCTTCGTGTCACGTCAACCTCAGCATCGAGGCGTCGTCGACCGAGACCATCCGCCAGACGCCGTCCTCGCGGGCGAAGGTGACGAGGCAGGCGCCGCGCCGGCGGGTCACCGCGCACACGCGGCCGTCCGGCAGAGTCCGCAGCGCCTCGGCGATCGACAGGGTCCCGGGGATCGGCGTCGAGGGCTTGTAGCCGTAGTAGTCGGCGACGGCGCGAAAGACGTCCGGCCGGATCAGCAGGCCGCCGGCGGCCCGCGCCAGGGACCCCGAAAAGGCGATGCCGAGGTCCTTCTGCAGCTTCGGCGCGCCCGGCTGGGCGGCGCGCGCGACGATCCTGGCCTGGATCTCCGCCTCCAGGGCCGCGCGGTCGACATGGGCGTCGAAGGTCGGCCGGTCGTCGTCGCGGATGGCGATCATCAGGGCGTGGATGTCGGAGGCGGCGCCGATCCGCTCGGTGGTGGCGCAGCCGGTCAGGAGGGCCGCCGCGGCGAGGGCCCAGGCAAGTCTCACGCCCCCGTCCTCTCCTTGAAGAAGGCGATCACCCGCTGCTCGCACCGCTTGGTCGGGCCGTCCGAATCGTTGTCGACCAGATGCAGGGTGAGCACCGAGTGGGGCGGCATGCGCGGATCGGGATAGCCGTCCCTGGCCTCGATCGTCACCTCCTCCACCGCCTCGCCGAACTCGCGCTTGAGGGACTCGAAGCGGGCGTCCGGCACGAACGGGTCGCCGCGAAAGCGCAGGGCCATCATCGAAAGACCCTCCTCGGAAAAGCGCCGGCGCGCGCAGGCGATCTCGTCCCTGGAAACGCCCAGCGCCGCGCCGCGTTTCGCCGAGCGGCCGGCGATCGGCAGGGAGGGCTGGGAGAGCACCGGCGCCACCACCGCCGGTTCGGTCATCATCGCCAGGGCGAAGTTGCCGGTGAAGCACATGCCGACCGCGCCGACGCCCTTGCCGCCGCATTCGGCGTGGGCATGGACGGCCAGGGCCTTCAGCCAATCGACGATCGGGCTCGATCGATCGGACGCCCAGACATGGAACTCACGGCTGATGCAGATGGCCTTCAGCATGACCGCGACCGAATAGCCCGGCGTCACCTCGCGGCCGGGCTCGCCGAACAGGCTCGGACAGAAGACGGTCATGCCCGCCGCCGCCACCCGGTCGGCGAAGCGGATGACGAGGGGATGAAGCCCCGGCATCTCGTGGATGACGATCACCGCTGGGCCGGCGCCGCGCCGCCATACCGGCCGCGTCCAGCGACCGGCCGGATCGGCGAAGTCGAAACGCGTGTAGTCCTTCAGGGCGTCGATATCGGCCATACCCAATCCTTTACTGGGGACGACCCTAGCGGGGGACGGTCCCGAATTCACGGGCCGCAGTCTCTCTCCAGCGCCGCGCCATGAAGAAGAAGATCGGCAGGGGCGCCACGGCGACCAGGGCGGAGAGGGCGCCCGATTTCGGATCGTCCCACATCACCACCGCCACCAGGGCGCCCTGGATCAGGGCCGCGGCGATGGCGATCCAGGGGAACAGCGGCATCTTCCACGGCCGCGGAAGGTAGGGCTCCTTGATCCTCAGGCGGATCGAGGCGAGGCAGACGATGAGGATCACGCCCATCGACCACGGGGCGTAGATGCGCACGATGCTCTCGTAACCGCCGGTGGCGGCGAACAGCAGCGAGACCGCCATCAGGACCACAAGGCTCTGCCTGGGCGTTCCGCGCCGCGCCACGCGGCCCAGCAAGGACGGCAGGGCGCCGTTGCGGGCCATGCGGAAGGTGATGCGGATGGCGGTCATGGTCTGCAGGTTGACGATGGCGGCCAGGGAGAAAAGGCCGATGGCGGTGATCACCGTGTCGGCGACCTTGCCGAGGCCGACCTTGGCCGCGTCGCCCACCGCAAGGGCCGAGCCGGCCACCTGCGAGGGCGCCAGGACATGGAGGACGGCGGCGTTGACCAGGACATAGACGATGGTGACGAGGCCGATGCCGACGAACATCGAGCGGGCGACGTTGCGGTCGGGCCGATGCACCTCCTCGGAGAAATAGATCGGCGCGTCCCAGCCGGCGTAGGTCTGGTAGATCAGGCGCACGGCCATGATCGCGGCGCCGACGCCGGCGATGGCGTGGAGCGGATGGACCGGGACCGGCGGCGGCGCCGCCCTTGGCGAAAGAAACAGGACAACCGTGAGGACGATGAAGGCCCCGCCCTTGATGGCGCTGGCGATGCTCTGCGAAGCGCCGCTGATGTGCGTGCCGGTCCAGTTGAGCGCCGCCGCCGCGACGATCAGGGCGCAGGCCAGGAGGTGGGTCGAGAGGCCCTCGAAGAAGCCCAGGCGATGGACGTATTCGCCGAACACCGAGGCGATGAAGGCGCTGGAGGCGGCGTACTGCACCCAGCCGATCCAGCCGGTGAAGAATCCCATGGTGCGGCCGAAGGCACGCTCGGCGATGGGATAGGGGCCGCCGGCCAGGGGCACCGAGGCGCCGGCCTCCACCACCGGCATGGCCGACAGCATCGCCACCAGGCCGCCGACCACCCAGGCGCCGACGATCAGGGTCGGGGTCGTGAAGCCCTGGGCGACGAGGCCTGGGGCGCGCATGATCCCCGAGCCGATCACCCCGCCGATGACCACCGCGAGGCCGAAGACCAGGCCGAGGACCCGCAGCAGGCTCTGCGGTGGATGAATGTGTGGGAGATGTAGGTGGTGCTCGTGCTCGGGCGGCCCGCCCGTCTCCGGAGGCGAAGGGGCCTCGCGCGGCGCGTCGGCGTCGGTCATGCGATCCCCCTCAGGTCGCTATGTGGCGGAGGAAGGGCGCCCGGCGCAAGAAGCCTGTCCTCAAGGCCACCTACCGCCCACACGCCTGGCGGCCTATTGCTTGAGTCTATTGACCGAAGGCGGCGATTGCATATGCCCGTCCCAAACAAAGAACGTCATCCCCGGCCTTGTGCCGGGGACCCATTTGGCGCGAACGGAAGTGTGGCCATGCCCGGCATGGCCACCCGCAGGCCGGCGTTCTTGGGTGGCCGGGACAAGCCCGGCCATGACGGCTTGGAAAGAGGGAACGCGCGGAGCCAATGCGATTGGCTTGCTCCTGATTGGGGGCTGCGATGAGCGTCAGTGAAGACTCTGCAGCCGGCAAGCTCGCCCCGGACCTCTACGACTACGACTTCGAGAACGATCCGGTCGAGATCCTCGGCCGCCTGCGGCGCGAGGACCCGGTCCACTTCTCGCGCCACGGCTTCTGGTACCTGACCCGCTATGACGACTGCGCCATGGTGCTGAAGGACCCGGCGAGGTTCTCCAGCGCCGCGGCCGGCTGGGGCGGCGGCAATCCCCTGGCCACGGCGCAGGGCGGCGGCAGCGAGACGGAGAAAGGCCTCAGCCGCAACCTCGCCCAGTCGTTCAACCAGATGGATGCGCCGGACCACACCCGCATCCGCGCCCTGGTCGTCTCGGCCTTCTCGCGGCGCCGGATCGAGGAGCGCCAGGACCGCATCCGCGCGGTGATCGACGGTCTGCTGGACGAGGTTTCTGCGCGGGGCCAATTCGACCTCGTCACCGACTTCGCCTTCCATGTGCCGATCATCGTCGCCAGCGAGATCATCGGCATCCCCATCGCCGATCGCGAGCAGTTCCGAATCGCCTTCGAGCGCACCGCCGCCCTGATGGCGCCCAAGCGCTCGGACGAGTCCTGGGCCGAGGCCCTGGAGGCGGGGCGATGGATCGGCCGCTATGTCCGCACACTGATCGCCGAGCGCCGCGCGGCGCCCCGGGAAGACCTGATCAGCGCCCTCATCCAGGCCGAGGACGAGACGGGCGCGCTCAGCGACCCCGAGCTGTCGTCGGCGATCAGCACCATCTACACGGCCGCGGGCACGACCACGGAGCGGTTCATGTCCAGCGGGCTTTTCCTGCTCCTCTCGCACCCCGACCAGTGGCGGGCGCTTCTTGCCGACCGCGCACTCATGGGCGGGGCGCTGGACGAGATCCTGCGCTTTCACCATCCGACCCAGTCGACCTCGACCAACCGGCGATGCGTCGTCGACGTCGAATTGCGCGGCAAGACGATGAAGGCGGGCGACACCGTGCGCGTGGGCCTCGGCGCCGCCAACCGCGACCCCGAGGTTTTCGCCGATCCCGATCGCTTCGACATCCGTCGCAAGTTCGCTGTTCCGCCGCTGTCGTTCGGCGCGGGGCCGCACTTCTGCGTCGGGGCGGCGCTCGCCCGCATCGAGGCGCGGATGGCCATCGAGGCGGTCGCCGACCGCTGGCCGGATATCCGCCTCATCACCGAGTGGCCGGTGAAGGACCCCAAGCGGCATGACCGCTACCGCGAGGTCGTCGTCGAGGTCGGCGGATGACGGCCATGAATGACGAAGATCTGCCGGCGGCGCTGCAGCGCGCCCAATGGGTCGAGCGGATGGATTGATGAATGCTGGGAGCGACGCCCATCGCGCGCTCGGAACTGCCGTCCGACACGGTCGCGCTCGCCCGCTATCTGATCGGCACGGTCGTGGTGCGGGACACGCCGGGCGGCGTCCTCACCGGGCGGATCGTCGAGACCGAGGCCTATCCGCCGGGCGACGCCGCCGGCCATGCCTTCCGCGGCGAGAGGCCCAGGAACCGCGCCCTCTTTCTCGAGCGGGGCCACGCCTACGTCTATCTCGCCTATGGCGTCGCCTGGATGCTCAACGTCTCGAGCGAAACCGGCGGGATCGGCGCCGGGGCCCTGGTCCGGGCGCTGCAGCCGCTCGACGGCGCCGAGACCATGCGGAAAAATCGCGGCGTCGGGAGCCTTCGCGACCTGGCGCGGGGGCCCGGCCGCCTGGCGGTCGCCCTGGAGATCGATCGCCGCCTGGACGGCATAGACCTCTGCCGTCCAGGACCCCTGTGGCTCGCGCGCGACGATGGCGAAGCGGCCGAGATCGGCGTGAGCAGGCGGATCGGCCTCACCAAGGAAGCCGACCGCCCGCTTCGTTTCTATGTCCGGGGCAGTCCCTTCGTCAGCGGCCCCAGGGCGCTCAATCAGTGAGGGTCCGCGAGCCCGCGCAGCAGCTTACTTTTTGTGCGTGCTTTCGAGCGGCGAGACGACGTACCAAGGCATTTTCCAAGACCCGTTTGCTTGGCGCTTGAACGCGGCGATGAAGTTGACCTTGTGGGTCATGGGCACGCCGCCCTCGGTCCCGTCTTCGTTGTAGACCGAGCGATAGATGGCCAGATCGCCGGATGCGGCCACATCGACATGTTCCTCGATCAGGCTGACACGCCAGCCGGGGTCGGCGGCGAAGCCCTTCTTGAAGCCAGCGCGGTCGCCGGCCCGACCAAGACTGTTGGGCTGCCCGGGCTGGATGAAGACGACATCGTCGGTTTCGAAAGCCGTCGCCCTGACCGGATCATGGGCGTTGATGCCCGCGACGGTGGCGGCGACGGCGGCCTCGACCTCGGCGGCCGCCTTGGCCTTGCCCACGGCGGCACTCGCGTGGCCGGCCAGGGCAACCGTCAGGCTGGCGACCAACAGCACGCGGATGGAAGTTGCTGAAAACATCTTGCCACTCCTTGCGACCAAGAGAGGCGAAGTCTCATCACAAGGCTAAGCTGATGTCACGGGAGTTACCGGGGGCGCCGCCGGCCGTCCGGCTGGGCGGCCCCAGGTCGCTCAATCAGTAGGGCGGCGCCTGCTGGGCGCGCTGCAGGCGGGCGGCCGAGGTCCACCAGGCCAGGTCGTCGGCGGCGCGGTGAAAGGCCTTTTTCACCCGCTGGCCGCCATCGCCGATGGGCTGGCCCTCGGCATCGAGGCTCTCGGCGATCGGCCCCACGGCGACCGTGCTCGAAATCACCACCAGGCCCATCTCCGAGAGGATGGCATGCCAGGCGGTGGCGGCGCGGACGCCGCCGAGATGACCTGGCGAATAACTGACGACGGCGGCCGGTCGCCAGAACCACTCCTCCAGGAAATGGTCGGTGAGGTTCTTCAGGCCCGGCTGCGGCCCCCAATTGTACTCGCCGATGACGAACACGAAGGCATCCGCCGCGCGGATCTTGCCGGCGAGGGCCTCCATGGCCGGCGGCGCGGATCCCTTGGGATATTCCTTGTACATACGATCGAGGATCGGCAGGCCGACCTCGCGGGCGTCGATCAGCTCGGCGTCGGCGCCCCGGCTGAGAAGTTCGGAGACGACGAACGTCGCCATGCGGATGCCGACGCGGTCACGGCGGTACGATCCGTAGAAGACCAGGATCCTGTCGGCCATGGTGTGTTCCTGCTGCGGCGCCGCGACGCCGGAGGCTCGCGGTTCCCAACGGTGGCTCGCCGCCGCCGCGAGTCAAGGACCCGCGCCGGCGCAGGGTCGGGTGACCGGGGTCACATCGGCCGGGTGAGCGGCGGCCTAACAGGTCTCCAACGCTCCGCTCCCGAAGCATCCAGGAGACGACCAAAATGCCTACGTCCACTCTGACAGCCCTGCTGGCCGCCGCCACCTTGGCGATCGGCATCGGATCGGCCTCGGCGGTCTCCGCCGCGGGTCAGGACACGGCCTCCGTGACGGTGAAATATGGAGACCTCAACCTGTCCACCCAGGACGGCGCGAACGCCGTGCTACAACGCATCGGGCAAGCCGCCAGGCAGGTCTGCAAGCCCGACACGGACATCGCCGACCTTCCGGGGATGGGCGACTGGTCCAGGATTTGCGAAAGGGCCAGGATCAGGGACGCCGTGAGCCATCTGGACGCGCCGATGGTGACGGCCGCCTTCAGCGGCAGGTCCCAGGTGATCCTGGCCGAGCGCGACTCCCATTGATCCTCGCAGGCCTGCAGGCGACGGCCGTTATGCCGTCGCCCGAAGATGAGTGGCCAGCAGATCACCGAGGCGCGCGATCGGCTCGCCGGCGAGGAGCCTGTCCGCGTCGTCGCGCGGGCCTATGGGGTGAGCGACAAGACGCTCAGGGCGACGTTGGCGCGCTGCGCGGGCTGAGGGCTGCGGCCGACCTGGAAGAACGGTCAAGCCGCTTGCTTACGCGGAGCGGCTTTCTTCACACGAATCTCGACCTGCCGCCCTGCCCTGGCCAGCATCGTCGCCAGGTGATCCAGTCCGAACAGATTGAACTTACCGCGGACGAGATCGGAAATGCGCGGCTGCGTCACGCCCAGGCGCTTCGCCGCCTCAGCTTGGGTCCAGCCTTGCGCCTTGATGTGGTCGGCCAAAGCGATCATGAGATCAGCCCTGGCCTTCAGGACGGCGGCTTCTTCGGGTGTGTCAGTGATCGCATCCCAAGCCGTAGCGAACGTCTTTCTGGTAGAAGTCATTGATCTCTTTCCTCTAATAGTTCCTTGAGTCGTTTCCGACTTAGTTCGATATCCTTTGTTGCCGTCTGCTGTGATTTCTTATTGAAGCAGTGAAGGACGTAAACCGCCTCCAGAAACTTGGCGATGTAGATCAGTCGAAACGCGCCGGCTTCGTCCCAATTTCCCGAACGCCGGGGCCAATCGTCGGCATCGGTTTCCAGTCGTCGGGGTCCCGTCCGATTTGCACCATGTAGAGCGCGAACCCCGCGCCGCGCCGCGCATCCTCCGGGAAGGTCGTCAGAACGTCGTGAGAATCGCCAAGGAAACGCAGGGGCTTGGGCGATTTTGACATCGGCAAAATATATAAACATTCGCATTATCGTCAATGGTGCGCGCAGGGGCCGAGGCTTGGGCGCGTCCCCGAGGGGACCGCGCTCTATCTGCGCCTCGCTTCGACCGAGCCGCTAAGCGGCGTCTCGGCCCTGTCGGGTGACGATCGCTCGCGCGGGCGGGCTTGAGGCCGGGGCAAGGACGTCACAGGGCGGCAGGCGTACGGCGAGCCTGTTCGAGGTGTGAAGAACGACCGCGTCATCGACTGTGAGACCGAGCGCTGAGGCGGCCGACGTGGCCGTGGCCACCGCACGCGAAACCTCGGATGCCTGCAAGGGGGGTTCCGTCTGGACCACCTCAGACAGGGGTTAGTACGGGACAAGCTTTTCCTGTCACTCGCCGCGCAGGCCCGACGACAAGGTCGGCTCTGGGTCGAAAGTCGCCATTCCACGGCGTCTGAACTGCCGACTCCCCCCGAGTCTGGATTCGCCCCCGCGAAAAGCGTAGCTTGCGCCCATCGATCCCACGCGAAGCGGAAAAGGAGGGGTAGAGCCATGACTGTGTCCAGCCGCCAAACCCTTCCGCGCGCCCGCCGCTAGGCGAGAGTCTCATCCCTTCGGCCGGCGCCTGAATTTTCACGCCGACCAAAGGAATTCCTCCATTGTTACAGGATTTTGGCTGGAGCGAGCGGCTCCAGCAGGACTTCGCGCCGCATGCGGCGCAGGGCCTCGTCCCAGGGCGGGTGACCGCCCAGGATCGCGGCCGCCTGACGCTCATCACCGACGCCGGCGAGACGCCCGCCGAGATCGCCGGGCGCCTGACGTTCGACGCCGGCCGGGGCGAGTTGCCGTGTGTCGGCGACTTCGTCGCCGCCCAGCCGCCCGTCAATGGCGGGCCGGCCATCGTCCGCGCCGTGCTGCCGCGCCGCGGCGCCTTCACCCGCCGCTCGCCCGAGGGCGAGGTCCAGGTGGTGGCGGCCAATGTCGATGTCGCCTTCGTCACCCTGGCGATCGAGGTCGAGCCGAACCTGCGCCGCCTGGAGCGCTACCTCACCGCCGCCTGGGCGAGCCGGGCGACGCCCTGCGTTCTCTTGACCAAGGCCGACCTCAGCGGCGACCCCGCCGGCGCGGCGGGCGCGGTCCGCAGGATCGCGGCCGGGGCCGAGGTCATCGTCCTCTCGGCCCTGATCGGCGACGGCGTCGCCGAGGTGGGCGAGCGGATCGAGCCTGGCGCGACGGCGGTGCTGATCGGGGCCTCGGGCGCGGGCAAGTCGACGCTGGCCAACGCCCTTCTCGGCGCGGCGCGGCTGGCGGTCAGCGAGGTGCGGGCCGACGACCGACGCGGGCGCCACACCACCACGCGGCGGGAGCTTTTCCTTCTGCCGGATGGGGGCCTGATCATGGATACGCCGGGGCTGCGAGCCCTGGCGCTCGACGACGCCAGCGAGGGGCTTTCCGCCGTCTTCGACGACATCGACGCCCTGGCTGAGCGCTGCCATTTCCGCGACTGCGCCCACGGGGCCGAACCCGGCTGCGCGGTGCGCGAGGCGCGCGAGAGCGGCGCGCTCGAGGAGAGCCGCTGGCTGAGCTTCGTCAAGCTGCGCAAGGAGATCGCCCACCAGGCGAGCCAGGAGGATCCGCTGCTGCGCGAGCAGAGGCGGCGCAAATGGGTGGCGATCCACAAGGCCAACCGCGCCCGCTACAAGGCGCGGGCGCATGGGGGGTAGCACCCTCTCCGGGAGGGAATGGTCGAGAGACGTTCGCGAGAAGGCGCCCGAGTGAGAGGCCACGCTGCTGGCCTTTCCAAATCAGAACGTCATGGCCGGGCTTGTCCCGGCCAGCCATTGAGCGTTGACGTACGGGTGACCGTGCCCGGCACGGTCAATTCTCGACATCCGTGACGGTCGAGTCGCCGACTTCATACGGCCAAGGTTCCACGCATGGAGCGCCGGCCGTTCATCGCCGTCTACATCATGACCAACAAGCGCCACGGCACGCTCTACGTCGGCGTGACCGCCGATCTCATCACCCGCGTCGTCCAGCACCGCGA
>DASXCH010000138.1:0-6785 GCA_036491275.1 Caulobacteraceae bacterium | reverse complement strand
ACAGGCTTTTGTCCCACCGCCCTCCAAGGAGGTTCTCGACCTCGGCGGGTAGACCACTTGCATCGAGATCACTCGGCGGGGGGTTCACGCCAAGAATGCGGTGGGTTCCAACGATCCAGATGCGGAACGTCGGGTTGCCATTCCACATATCCAAGCGTCCCCGGACCCAAAAGCAGGGGGCAACTTGGTGTTCGTGCCACTGAGCGGCCCATGGTTCGTCAACACGCAAGGGCGCGCCGATTGACGGCGACGGTCGGAGGAACGCTCCTAGGATCAAAATGATCGCAGTGATCCTAATCAGGAGCGTTCTTCTGGTTTTTCCACACATAGGCTTCATGGCGGAGGGCCAACCACGTCCATATGGTCGCGCTGTACACGCTGTTTTACAATTTCATCCGGACGCACTCGAAGCTCAAGATGACCCCGGCCATGCGCCGAACCCTCCGCCAGTTCGTGGCCCGCGCGGTTACCACAAGCCCCCCGCGCGGTAAGAATTGGAAATTGAGGCAGTCCCGCCGGTTTCGCCCGATTGACTTGGCGGGGGGCCCAGCGTAGCAAGCGGCCCTCCAGATTCCACTTCGAGTGACGCCAGAACCCATGATCCTGCTTTCGTTCAACACCACGCCTGGGATGGCGCCGTGCGGCGTCGCCAAGGCCGCTCGCGAGGAGACCGTCGCCTAAGGATTCCACTCAGGAAGCCAAAGCGTTCCACCCCTCCCGAGCCAGGCAGCGCTCCGGAGGGGTTTTTCATATCCGCTCCTCAATTCACCGGCGCCGCCTGGTTCGGGACCTGACCTTAAGGCCCCAAGCCGTGACCGAGTACGTCGAAGAGACCGCTCTGCGCCCCGCCCCCGCCGGCCATGCCCCGCGGGCGAACCGTCACGCCCGGCCCTCGCTCGCCGAGGCGCGGGCGCTGCTTGTCCTCGCCGGCCCGCTGATCGTCACCCAGCTCGCCCAGATGGCGGTGTTCACGACCGACGTCATCCTGCTGGGCCGCTTCAGCCGCATGGCCCTGGCCGCCGCGGCGATCGGCAACACGGTCTATTACTTCGCCTGGATCACCGGCGGCGGCCCAGCCTTCGCCGTCGCCCCGATCATCGCCCAGATCCGCGGCCTGACGCCGGGCAATCGCGGCGGCGTGCGCACCGCCACGCGCATGGGCGTGTGGGCGATCCTGATCATCTCGATCCCGATGGTCGTCTTCCTGTGGCAGACCAAGGCGATCCTCATCGCCCTGGGGCAGGATCCGGTGCTGGCCGACAACGCCGGCAGGTTCGTGGGCATGGTCTCCCTGGGCCTGCCCTTCTCCTTGGCCTTCCGCGCGCTCGGCGGCTTCACCACCGCGGTCGGCCGGCCCCGGGCGATGATGTGGGTGATGGCCGGGACCATCGCCTTCAACGGTCTCGTCGGCTGGACCCTGATCTTCGGCCACTTCGGCGCGCCGCGCCTGGGCATCGTCGGGTCGGGGACGGCGACGGCGCTCTCGAGCGTCTTCGGCTTTCTGGCGCTGGCCGCCTTCATCCGGCTCGACCGCGAACTTTCCGCCTACCGCGTGTTCACGCGCTTCTGGCGGCTGTCGGCCGACAAGCTGAGGGAGGTCTTCCGCCTCGGCTTGCCGATGGCCATGACGATGATGTTCGAGGCCATGCTGTTCAACGTCATGACCCTGGTCATGGGCTCGTTCGGCGTGACCTCGCTGGCGGCACACCAGATCGCCCTCAACGTCGCCTCGATCACCTTCATGGTGCCCCTGGGCCTGGGCATGGCCGCCACCGTGCGCGTCGGCCTCGCGGCCGGGGCTGGCGATGTTCATGCGGCTAGGCGCGCGGGCCTGACGGCCAATGTCATCGGCCTGGCCTTCATCAGCCTGTGCGGCGTGGCCATGGCCCTGTGGGGCGGGGCGATCGCCTCGCTCTATGTCGGCGGGCGGGCGGCGCAGGACTTGGCGGTGATCGCCATGGCGGCGCTGTTCCTGAAGGTGGCGGCGGCGTTCCAGGTGTTCGACGCCGCCCAGGTGATCGCGGCCCAGTCGCTGCGCGGCCTCAAGGACGCCCACGCGCCGATGTACATCGCCGGCGGCTCCTACTGGATCGTCGGCGCGCCGACGTGCCTGATCCTCGCCTACGCCTTCCACATGCAGGGGCTGGGGGTGTGGATCGGCCTGGCGGTGGGCCTGGCGGCGGCCGCGGCGGCGCTCACCGTCCGCTTCCTGGTGCTCACGCGGTCACGTTAGGGTCCGCGGATTGCCTTCTCTTCCTCGAGGCCCAGGCGTCGGAACTGAACCTCCGGCGCCTGGATCTCGGTGAGCGCTCGGGCGAGACGGACGGCCGCTTCCGCTTCCTCGGCCCCGCCGGCAAGGTTCGTCTCCTCGCCCGGATCGGCCGCCAAGTCATAGAGCTCGCTGCCGCGGAAGCGGGTGGCGGCCCAGTAGGGAACCGCATCGCCCGCCTCCCAGATCTGGCGCAGCACCGGCACGTCGCTGCCGGGCATCCTCGCCAGCACGGCCCGGTCGTCCGGCAGCGGCAGCTCGCGCGCCTGCGGCAGGACGTGGGTCGGCATGGTCGACCAGCGGTTGGAATACATGGCCAGCGGCGCATTGGCCCCCACCGGGGCGCGGGCGTACTTGCGGTCCTTTTCGATCAGGTGAACCTCGCGGCCCCAGACGCCGGCGAGCACATGATCGCGCACCGCCGCGCGCTCACGGTTAAGCAGCGGCAGCAGGGAGACGCCATGCGTCCTCTGACGAGCCGGCGGCAGCGAGAAGATCGCTTCCAGGGTGGCGAAAAGATCGACGCTGGTCGTCAGCGCCTCGCAGTCGCCAGGCTCGAGTCCCGGCGCCGCGATCAGCAGCGGGATGCGGGCGATGGTCTCATAGAGCGGCGCGCCCGGCTTTCCCCAGATGTCCTTCTCGCCCAGGTAGTGGCCGTGGTCGGTGGTGAGGATCACCAAGGTCTCGTCCCACAGATTTTTCTCGTCGAGAGCCGCCAGGACCTCGCCCAGCCACTTGTCGATCATCGTGAGCTTGCCGCCGTAGGACGCGCGAACCTGCCCCCCTTCCCGCGCGGTGAGGACGCCCTTAGCCACGCCGCCGACTACATAAGGCGGCCAGATGAGGTGCGGACCGGTCCAGGCGGGGTCGTAGAGGCTGGCGAAGGGCTCGGGCGTATCGAAAGGTTCGTGCGGATCGAACTCGTCGACCATCAGGAAGAGGCGCTCGTGGGCGCCGGCGTTGTCCCTCAGCCACAGCGCGGCGGCCGAAAGGGTGCGGGGACCCGGGAAGTCCGCCTCGCCGCGGAACCAGCCGCGCGAGTTGTCATAGGGCATGCGCGGGCGGCCGAACGCCGGCGCCCCAGCCCAGGAGGGATCGGCCCTGGTCTTCCAGGCGTCGCCCTCGTGGCCACGCTGATAGTCCCAGGCGGTGAAGTCGGTGTGGTAGTTCTCGCCGCCGCGCTCGAAGAGGTGCGGGTGGTCGCTGATCAGCTGAGACACCACCCCGGCGGCCAAAAGCCTGGCTGTGATCGCGTCCTCCCAGATCTCCACCGAGCCCCACGGCTTCCACAGGAAATCGAGCGCGCCGCACAGGATGTCGTGGCGCGCCGGCATGCACGGCAGCGAGCCGACATAGTGGCTTGTGAAGCGCACCGAACGGGCGGCCAGGGCGTCGATATTGGGGGTGGCGAATTCGGTCCCGCCGTAGCAGCCCAACATGTGCCGGTTCAGGCTGTCGAGGAGCACGAGGACGACGTTGCGGACAGGCTTCATCCCTCCTGTTTCCGCCCGGCCGGCGCGGCCGTCCAGCCAGTTCCTCAGTGCGGCAGCAGCATCATTGCGGCGGCCACGCCCATCAGCGCCGTGCCGACCCAGCCCAGGACGATCAGGGAGCGGCTGGCGACATAGGGGCCCATGACCGATTTCTTGCTCACCAGGATGACGATCACCGCCATCAGCGGGATGGCGACGACGCCATTGATGACCGCGCTCCAGAACAGGGCCTTCATCGGGTTGATCGGCGAATACTGAATGATGAGGGCCAGAAGGACGCTGACCGCGATCACGCCATAGAAGCCGCGCGCATCCCGCGTCCGACGCTCGAGGCCCCACTTCCACCCCATGGTTTCACACAGCGCATAGGCGCCGGAACCCGCCAGAACCGGCACGCCGATGAGACCGACGCCCAGGATGCCGAGCGCGAACAGCATGAAGGCGAAATCGCCGGCCAGGGGGCGAAGGGCGCTGGCCGCCTGGGCCGCCGTCTGGATGTCGGTGATACCGGCCACATGCAGCGTCACCGCCGTGGCCAGGATCATGAAGAAGGCCGAGGCGTCGGAATAGAGCATGCCGCTCCAGGTGTCCCAGCGGATCCGGCGGAGCTCGGACGCGGCTTCCGGCGAACCCAGGGCCAGGGCGCCGCCGTGCCTGGCCTGCATGTCCTCCACCTCTTCGGAGGCCTGCCAGAAGAACAGGTAGGGGCTGATCGTGGTGCCGAAGATTCCGACCACCACCGTCGCGGTCGCCGCGTTGAGGCTCAGCTGCGGCCACACGGTCCGCAGCGCCACCTGGCCCCAGGGCACATGAACCGTGAACAGCACGGCGGCGTAGGCCAGCAGCGACAAGGTCAGCCATTTCAGGAACCTGACGTACCGGTGGTAGGGGACGAACATCTGCATGCCCAGCGTCACCACCACGAAGACGACGGTCATCAGGTGACGATTGACGCCAGTGACCAGTTCCGAGACCTCGCCCATGGCGGCGACGTCGGCGGCGATATTCAAGGTGTTGGCGATCAGCAGCATGGCCACGACGATGCGCAGGACCGGGGCCGGAAAGGCGGTCTTGATGTTGGCGGCCAGGCCCTTGCCGGTGACCCGGCCGATTCTGGCGCAGATGGACTGGATGGCCGCCATCAGCGGATAGGCCACCGGCATGGTCCACAGCATGTTGAGGCCAAACTGGGCGCCCGCCTGGGAATAGGTGGCGATGCCGCTGGGGTCGTCGTCCGCTACCCCGGTAATCAGGCCCGGCCCCACATGGGCCAGCGGGTTCGTCTTCAGGCGCCGCCAGGCCGCCGCCAGGGCCCCGGAGGGCGGGGGCGCGTCGATCGGGATCTCGCCAACCGGCATTCGCGCGCTCCTGCCCGTTCGGGACCGACCCGAGATTCCAACCGCCCCCCATTAGCTGGATTCGCCGGCGGCATGCGGCAAGCGATTGATCGGGATCATCCGCTGGGGGCATGGTGCACACCGGGCGAGCTGGACGAGGGACGACATGCGGATCAAGGACATTCTTCTGGTCGCGCGCGCCGGCGAACCCTGCGAAGCGCAACTGGCGATCACCGCGCGCATGGCGGGAGAGCATGACGCCATGGTGGACGGTGTCTGCGTCTACCCGGAACCGGACCTGTCGACCGCCGAGGCTTTCGCCGACACCAAGGTCGACGCAGCCGTTCTCAGCCATCGCCAGGAGACGATCGAGCGCATGGTGGCGCCCATCGAGGCCGCCTACCGCGCTGTGATCGCCGATCATGGCCATTCGCACAGCTGGTCGAGCGGGTCGGCGGAAGAGAGGACCTGGGCGCTGATCCGGCAGGCGAGATTCGCCGATCTGGTGGTCGCGGGCCTTCCCGGCGACGATTCCTTCGCGCGGCGGCTCGTCGAATCCCTGGCGATCAACAGCGGCGCGCCCTGCCTGCTCACCCCGTGCTCGGTGAGGACTGACGAATTTCAGCGCGTCATGCTCGCCTGGGATGGCTCGCGCGAAGCCAAGCGGGCGATGGACGATGGTCTCGTCTTCATGGCCGCGGCCAGATCGGTCCGCGTGCTCATCGCCCATGAGGACGGCGATGGCGCCTTCTATGAGGACCACGGCGGGCACCTGCTGAGCCATCTCTCGCGCCACGGCGTGCACGCCGAACTGAAGGTGGTCACCAAGCCCGGCGGGAAGATCGGCGACGTGCTCCTCGCCGAATGCCACGCCTTTGCCGCCGACCTTCTGATCATGGGCGCCTACGGCCACACGCGCGCCCGGGAGGTGGTCCTGGGCGGGGCGACCGGGACCATGCTCGCCCGCGCCGCCCAGCCGGTGCTGATGTCGCACTAGCGGATCGTCGCGGCCGACCGCTCGACCCGGTCAGTGGTATCGCGGAATCGGGCCTACCTGCGGCGTGACGTCATCGCCGAGATCCAGGAACATCTCGTCGATATAGCACCACCCCCAGCCCTCAGGCGGATCGTAGCCCTCGATGATCGGATGGCGGGTGGCCTGAAAGTGGGCCGTGGCGTGACGGTGAGGAGAATCGTCGCAGCAGCCGACGTGGCCACACTCGCGGCAGAGCCGCAGGTGGACCCATCGCGAGCCGATCTTCAGGCATTCCTCGCAGCCCTTGGCGCTGGGCGTGACGTGACGCAGGGAGGCGCCGTGGGTGCAGACATCGCCAGCCATCACCGGTTCCTTGCGGCTGCCCAAGTCGTCGCAAAGACGTGAAATTCTGTGACCATCGGCAACATATACTCGCCGGCGCTGTCGTCATCGAGGATGTGTGGCGCGGAAGATATCCTAGCCGAGCACGCCTGTCGCTCATCCCCAGAGCACGATGCGATCAGGCGGGATTGCCTGATCTCCCAATCGTGCTCGCGACTTGAAGCTTTTGAGCGCGTTCTTGTCGAAAAAGCAGGTCCCACTTTTTCGACAAGAACGCGCTCTGGCCCGCCAATCGGCTCTCGCCACTCCGATCTTGTGGATCGGGCGTCCGGCGCCTAGCTGAAACGGCACGCACACCACAGCGGGAG
>DASXCH010000137.1:0-1702 GCA_036491275.1 Caulobacteraceae bacterium | reverse complement strand
TCCTGGGCCTCTATGAGACCTCACCTCGCCACGCCAAGCGTTATGCGGAGATCGGCGCGGCCATGGAGAGCGCCGTCCGGGCCTACGCCGCCGACGTGGAGGGTGAACTCTTCCCGACCGCCGCCCAGAGCGCCGGGATGGACGAGGCCGAGCTCGCCAAGGCGCTGGCCTAGGTGTCGTTACCAAGAAGGTTGTTCACACGCTGCCAGGGTGTGAGGCCTTTGATGCCGGTGTGCGGGCGGTTGAGATTGTAGCTGTCGGTCCAGGGTTTGATGGCCTGGGTTCGTTCCCGCGATGAGGCGTAGGGCCTGGCGTAGGCCCATTCGCGCAAGCTGGTCTGGATGAAGCGCTCGGCCTTGCCATTGGTCCTTGGCGTATAGGGCCGGGTTCGGACATGGCGGGCTCCAGCGGTCTGCAGGGCCTGGGCGAAGAGCTTCGAGCGGTAGGCGGATCCGTTGTCGGTCATCACCCGCTCGACGCTGACGCCGTGACGGGCGAGCCAGGCGAGGGCTCGCTCTAGGAAGGCTGTGGTGTCTTCCTTGCGTTCGCTGGGCAGGATCTCGGTGTAGGCCAGGCGCGAGGCGTCATCGACGCAGACGTGCACGAAGTCCCAGCCGGCGCCTCGCGAGGAGCCCTTGCGGCGGTCGCCGGTGATGCGGTGGCCCTCGATGTCGAAGCGGCCCAGCTTCTTGATGTCCAGGTGGATCATCTCGCCGGGCGCGGAGCGCTCGTAGCGGATCACCGCAGGCTTCGGATCGAGGTTGGCCAGCTTACCCAGGCCCAGCCGGCGAAGCACCGCGCCCACCGTCGAGACCGCCATGCCCAGCGCCTGGGCGATCGCAGGCCCGCTCATCCGCTGCCGGCGAAGCCGCTCGATCTCAGCCACCTGCGGCTCGGGCGTCCTGCGCGGACACCGCCTCGGGGCCGAGCTGCGGTCGTGATGCCTTCGCTCGCCCCCGAGCCGATGCCGTCGGCGCCATTTGTAGGCTGTCACCGTCGAGACGCCGGCCGCTTGCGCCGCAGCCTTCACCGGCCAGCCCTGCTCAATCCGATCCGCCATCAAGGCTCGACCCACCGGCGTCAGACGGGCATTCTTGTGGACGTTCATCCGGGGAGCTCCGCTGGAAGTGGTGTGTTGCAACTCCAGCTTCGCTCAAGCGCCTCCCCGGGTGAACAACCTTCGTAGCAACGACACCTAGCCCCACGCCAGCGCCGCCTGGCCGCGCAGGATCGCCTCGGTCCGCGCCGTGTGCTTGCCGCCGGCGCGCTCGTGCAGCACCAGCGGCGGCAGCAGCCGCAGCGGCGCCTTGCCGGTCTTCACCGCGCGCACGATCACCCGCTTGGCCGGCTCGTCGGCGAACGGCAGCACCGGCAGGACCTGCACCGACCCCGCTTTCGGTGTCAGCAGCGCCAGGAGGTCGGCCAGCCGGTCGGCGCGGTGGATCAGGGTGATCGTCCCGCCTTCGCGCACCGCCTTCGACAGAAACCCGATCCAGGCCTCCAGGCCGTCGTCGGCCATCCAGGCGCCGCGCCGCTCGGCGGCGGGACCACGCAAGGCGTCGGGATCGTCGAAGAACGGCGGGTTGGCGAACGCCGCGTCGAAGGGCGCCAGGCCCAAGCCGGAGAACCGCAGGGCGACGTCGCCCTCCAGCGCCTCTACCCGGTAGGCCATGCCGTTCAGCTCGATGTTCTCCCGCGCCAG
>DASXCH010000136.1:0-4143 GCA_036491275.1 Caulobacteraceae bacterium | reverse complement strand
ACTCTCGGACGACGAGACGCTGACCTATCTGCACGGCTGCGTGTCGACCAAGCGCCATTACGTTCGCACGCCGGACACCCCGGCTTACCTCGACGCCTTCCTCACCGACGACGACTTCCAGGGCGGGCTCTTCCCGCGCCTTGGCGGCAAATACGTCCGCACCATCTCGCTGCGTGCCTACCCCACCACCTCGTCCCCGGGCTTGCTCGATCGTCTGAACGAGCTGGGCGTCGGCTACCGCTGGGTCTGCCGCTTCCTGCCGCTCGACAAGGAGGATGCGCGAACGGTCGTGACCGCGGTCCGCAAACGTTGGTTCGCCAAGCGCAAGGGCATATTGGCGCTGCTGAAGGAGGCGATCACCCGCGAGCCGTCCCAGCTCGAGGACCCGGACGCGACGGCGAAGACGACGGACGCCGACGCCGCCCTGGCCATCCTCGGCGGCGACTGGGCGTCGATCGGCTATTTCACCCCGACCGTGACGCTGATGGACGCCGACTCTGACCGGCTGGCCGATCGCGTGCGCGAGGTCGAGAGCGCGATCAATCGCGTCGGCTTCGTCTGCAAGGTCGAGGACGTCAACGCGGTCGAGGCCTGGGTCGGGAGCCTGCCAGGCCAGGCCTATGCCGACCTCCGCCGGCCGCTCGTCTCCACGCTGAACCTTTGCGACATGATGCCGATGTCGGCGATCTGGCCTGGGCCAACCCGCAACGCCCACCTGACCTCGGAGTGCATCAAGCGCGGCCACCCGGGCGCGCAGCCGCCGCTGCTGTTCGCCAGGACCGCCGGCACGACCCCATTCCGCTTTGATCTTCACCAGGGCGACGTCGGCCACACCATGATCGTGGGCCCGACGGGCGCCGGCAAGTCGGTGCTGCTGAACACTATCGCCATGCAGTGGCTGCGCTATCCCGAGGCGCAGGTCTTCTACTTCGACAAGGGGGCGAGCTCGCGGGCCGCGACCCTGCTCTCGGGCGGCCGGTTCCACTTCCTCGGCGGCGATCATAGCGAGCTGGCCTTCCAGCCGCTGGCCGAGATCGACACCCCGGAGGACCGCGCCTGGGCGCAGGAGTGGGTCCAGGACATCGTCGCGGCCGAAGGCGCCCCGATCACCCCGCAGGTCAAGGAAGAGATCTGGGGCGGCCTGCGCAACCTGGCCGCCGGGCCGCGCGAGCAGCGCACCCTGACCCTGCTGACCGCGACCATCCAGGACCGCAACGTCAAGGCCGCCCTGCAGCCCTACACCCTGAATGGACCGCACGGGCACCTGCTGGACGCCCAGCACAACATGCTCTCGAGCGCCACCTGGCAGACGTTCGAAATGGCCGAGCTCATGTCGAACAAGGCCGCGCTGGCGCCGGTCCTCACCTACATCTTCCGGACGCTCGAGAAGCAGTTCGACGGCCGGCCGACCCTTCTGGTCCTCGACGAGGCGTGGCTGTTCCTCGACCAGGGTTCGTTCGCCGCGAAGATCCGCGAATGGCTGAAGACACTGCGGAAATTCAACGTGGCCGTGGTCTTCGCCACCCAGAGCCTGGCCGACATCGCACGATCGTCGATCGCCCCCGCCCTGATCGAAAGCTGCCCGTCGCGCATCTTCCTGCCCAACCCGGACGCCAACACGCCGCAGATCGCTGAATTCTATTCGGCGTTCGGCCTGAACGCCCAGCAGATCCGGATCATCGCCAGCGCGACGCCAAAGCGGGAATACTATTTCCAATCGAGCAGCGGGAACCGCCTGTTCGAGTTGGGCCTCGGCCCCCTCGCGCTCGCCGCAGTTGGCGCCTCGTCTCCTGGCGACCAGCAGCTGATCAGCGCCCTCCTGGCGGAACACGGCCCGGAGGCCTTCATCGCCGCCTACTACGCCGCCAAGGGCCAAGCCGACGTCGCCGCCTACCTCGCCGAGAGGCTCGGCCGCGTCACCGCGAAGGTGGCCTGATGGAACGCCCGGCAGCCGCGCCGACTTCGCTCGATCCGCCGCCGCTGGCGCAGGACCCCCCTGCCCTCACGCCGGCTGAGTTCGCCGCTTTGTCGAGGCTCGCCGCGCGCCTTCCGGCGCGTTGGATCGCCACCCGGCGTCGCCGGCGGTTCCTCTTCCTAGCGCTGGCCGCGCCGGGGTTCTTCGCCGTCTTCGGCACGCCCTTCCATCACCAGCTGTGGCTGATGGTTGTGGGGTTCCTCTTGTTCGGCGCGGCCGTCCTCTTTCGCATCCGGACTGAGCCCCTGCTCGTTCGCGCCGACGCCGAGGACCTCTGGCCGTCCCCCTCGCGCCCCATGCCTGCCTCCAAGGAGTCCCGCCATGCGTAAGTTGCTTGCGACCACGGCTCTGGTCGCCGTTGTTTCCCTGGGAATGACGGCCACAGCGCTGCAGCCTGCCCACGCCCAGATGACCGTCATCGACCCGAGCGCCATCGCCCAGGCGGTCCGCCAAGTCTCGCAGCAGCTTCAGCAGATCCAGCAGCTCCAGGCGCAGCTGACCAACCAGGCGGCCATGCTGCAGAAGCTGGGGACGAATGTCACCGGCCCGCTGCAGACGATCACCTCGCAGGCGACCCAGCTGCTCCAGCAGGCGCAAGGGGTCGGCTACAACAGCCAAAATCTCTCCCAGCAGTACCAGCAGCTCT
Source organism: Caulobacteraceae bacterium (assembly GCA_036491275.1). Lineage (GTDB taxonomy): Bacteria > Pseudomonadota > Alphaproteobacteria > Caulobacterales > Caulobacteraceae > Acaudatibacter. The sequence goes on along the minus strand of DASXCH010000136.1, from coordinate 1,522 downwards.
ATCCCGCCAACATGCAGGGCATGAGCTTCGCTCAGATCACCCAGGCCCTCGCGAACTGGCAGACCAGCAGCCGCCAGACCCTGCAGCAGGCGATGGCGACGCAGAATCAGATCGTCCAGGCCCAGCCGGCGACGGCCAACGCCGTGAACGGCGCCGTCGCGGCTTCGCAAGGCGCCGCAGGTCAGACCGCCGCGATCCAGGCCACGAACCAGTTGCTCGCCGCGCTCAGCACCCAGCTCACCCAGCTGCAGAACATCCTCATCACCCAGGCGCGAGCCGAGCAGACCGCCGCCGCTCAGGCCCAGGCCGCCCAGGCGGCGGGCGCGGCGGAGAGTCAGCGCTACTGGAATGTCCAAAGGCCTGCCAGCCGTGTGGCAAACCCGGGATCGCTGTGATGCGGATAGCTTCCCTCGCAGTCGCCCTGGCGTTTGCAGTGGGCCTTGCGGCCTGTACCCAACCTGCACCCCCGCATGACAAGGCCTACTACCTCACTCACCCCAACGAGCGAACGGCGGCGATTTCTGCGTGTCGGGGTGACCCAGGCGGGCTTGGAAAGACATCGAACTGCGTGAACGCCACGGCGGCGGACGGGCAAGTCGAGAGCGATCGGTTCTGGGCGGTGAAGAAGCCGAAGAGCCGGGTTGCGAACCCCAACAGTCTCTAAACCAACAAGCAGCAGGACCCTTCGATGGCGACCGCCGATCCTGGCGCATTAGATGACTTCCTGACTAAGTTCAGAGGGCAGGTGGATGCTGGATTCGGCCTGATCCAGGGCGACGTCTCCGCGACGCTCGCGACACTCGTCGTCATAAGCATCGTCGTAACGGCGATCCTATGGGCGATCGACGAGAACCAGAATGTTCTCGCTTCACTTGTCCGAAAGGTTCTGCTGGTCGGCTTCTTCGCCTGGCTGGTGACCCAGTGGCCGACACTCACCAAAACGATCGTCAATGGATTTGCCGCTCTGGGCCTCAAGGCCGGCGGCGGGGCCATGACGCTCTCAGATTTCACCACATCGCCGTCAAAGGTCGTGCTCGCCGGGATCACGGTGATCAAGGCGCTGTTCCTCTACGTCAAACAGATCGCGCCTGGTCCAATCGAGTTTTTCGCCCACATCGACGTCGTGCTGATGGCTCTTATTGCCGCCATCGGAATTCTGATCGCCTTCGTCATCCTCGCGATCGAGATCGTCGTCACGATTATCGAGTTTCACATCGTGACGCTCATCGCCTTCGTCACCGTGCCGTTCGGCGTGCTGACCCAGACCTCTTTCATGAGCGAGCGCGCCATAGGCTACGTCGTCTCCGTCGGCATCAAGCTCATGGCGTTGGCGATCGTCGTGAGCCTCGGCACAGCGGTCTTCGACAGCTACACGGTGTCGGCAACCCCCGACATCAATGAGGATGTTGGCCTCCTCCTCGGCGCCGTCGTCATGGTCATGCTGGCGCTCAAGATCCCAGCGATCGCCGGCGCGCTGATCAGCGGTGGACCGCAACTCAATGCCGGCAGCGCGGTCGTCGGC